>JBKPIZ010000039.1:0-5274 GCA_046730495.1 Pseudomonadota bacterium | reverse complement strand
GCCGGTGCGCGGCAATCGCGAATTGGTCAGTCAGGCGCTGGCCAATCTTATCGACAATGCGATCAAATATGCCGGGCCGAGCGGCAAGGTAAATGGCGCTTCCGCCGAGATCGTGGTCAGGGCCGGCAATGATGGCGAGCGTATCGCGCTCAGCGTCGCCGACCACGGGCCCGGCATTCCCGACGCCGATCGCGGCCGCGTGGTGGAGCGCTTCGTCCGTCTCGAGCGGAGCCGCTCCAAACCCGGCTCGGGTCTCGGACTGAGTCTCGCTTCGGCAGTGGCCCGGCTCCACGGCGGTGAGCTCAAGCTTGAAGATAATCATCCCGGATTGCGAACGACCATCGCTTTGCCGCGGGCAGGTCCGGGCGCCAATGCGGGCAGGGGATGAAGCGCCGCGCGGCCGCTAAGCGGTCAAGGCAGACACCCAATCAGGCGGGACTGGTTCACCGCTTTGGCGCGATGCTGCCGAAGCCGGAAACCTCTGCGCGCCTTGCGGCTTGGCTCGCGGATGTGCGGCCAACAACCGTCCGCAAAGCGCTTGCAACCCTGCTGCGCCGCAATCAGGCCCTGGGGCGCGTTCTCGGTGGAATCGCGGAGGCCGCACCGTATCTCTGGAACGCCATAGAGGCAAAACCCGCGCGCCTGCTGCACTTACTCGGCGCCGATCCGGCCCGCAGTCTCGCTTCACTCGTTGAAAAAACCGAAACTGACGCCGCCCGCGCGCGTTCGCAGCCCGAACTGATGCGGATCCTCCGCGAATTCAAGCTCGAAGCCGCGCTGTTGATTGCGCTTACTGATATCGGCGGCGTGTGGGCGTTGGCTCGGATCACCGAGGCGCTCACACGCGTGGCCGATATTGCTGTGGCGCTCACTGTAGATCATCTGCTTAGGCACGCGGTGCGACAAAAAAAGATCAAATCCGCCCACTCGAATAATCCTCAGTCGGGTTGCGGCTATATCGTGCTCGCGATGGGCAAAATGGGAGCCGGTGAGCTCAATTTTTCGAGCGACATCGATCTCATGGTTTTCTTCGACGCTGGTGTCGGTCTTGCGGACGATATTGAGCCGGCACCGTTCTTCATCGGTTTGACGCGCGATCTGATCAAAATCCTGCAGGCGCGTACCTCCGATGGCTACGTATTCCGCGTCGATTTGCGGTTGCGGCCGGATCCGTCCTCGACCCAGATCGCAATTTCGACTGCCGCCGCGCTCGACTACTACGAGAGCCGCGGCCAGAACTGGGAACGCGCGGCGCTGATCAAAGCGCGAGCCTGCGCCGGCGACATCGCTGCCGGCGAACAATTTCTCCGCGATCTCTCGCCGTTCATCTGGCGCAAATATCTCGATTACGCCGCGATCGCGGATGTCCATGAAATGAAGCGGCAGATCCACGCCTATCGAGGTCATGGCGAAATCGCCGTCGAGGGCCACAACATAAAACTTGGACGGGGTGGTATTCGCGAAATCGAATTCTTCGTCCAAACCCAGCAGCTGATCGCGGGCGGGCGGCACGCGGAATTGCGCGACCGCGGTACCGTCGTCACGCTCGCGGCTCTGATGGCCGACGGCTGGATTGATGAGGACGCCCGCGATGAACTCGCAGCCGCTTACGACTTCCTGCGGACAGTCGAGCATCGTCTGCAAATGATGACCGACGAGCAGACCCATACGCTTCCCGCCGCCCCCGAGGCGCTCGATGTCTTTGCGCGCTTTCTCGGCTACCCATCTCGGGACGAATTCGCCGATGTACTGGTGAGGCATTTACGCAACGTCGAACGGCACTATGTCAGGTTATTCGAGCGCGCTCCCGCTTTACTGGCGCAGCAGCGGCTGTCCCTCGAGTCACTCGAACGCGACGGCGGATTGTTCGAACGATTGGCTCAAATGGGATTTCGTCGCGCCCCGGAAATCGTCGATGCCGTGCAAAATTGGCGAAGCGGAGCGTATCGGGCTGTCCGCGGCGAACAGGCGCGGGAAAACCTAGTCAATCTGATACCCGTTATTCTCGATCAATTGTCGCGCGCAGAAAATCCCGACGCTGGCTTTGCGGCGTTCGACCGGTTCTTGGCCGGATTACGTGCGGGCGGGCGCCTGTTCTCCCTGTTGCGGCAAAACCCGGAATTGGTGCGCTTCGTTGCGCTCATTATCGGTGTGGCGCCGCGACTCGCCGACATCCTGGCGCGTCACCCGCATTTCATCGATCCCCTGGTCGATCCCGGATTTTTCGGCGCGCTGCCTGACGAAGCGCGTTTGCGCGAGAACCTCGAGCGGTCTCTTACCGATACGTCCGGTTTCGAAGCCATGCTCGACGCCATCCGCCTGTTCGGTCAGGAGCATATGTTCCTCATCGGCGCGCGCATCATTTCCGGCTCGTTGTCGGCCCAGCAAGCCGGCGAGACATTTGCCCGACTCGCCGATGTCCTCCTCAACGTGGTGCACCGCTGGGTGCAAGCCGAATTTGCCAAGACGCACGGCTATATCCGCGGCGGGGAAAGCGCAGTGCTCGCGCTTGGCCGGCTTGGCGCCCGTGAAATGACTGCGAGTTCCGACCTCGATCTCATAGTGGTCTACGATTTCGACCAGGAGCATCCACAGTCCGATGGCAAGCGTCCACTCCACGGCAGCCAATACTTCGCCCGCTTGACGCAGCGCATGATCGGCGCGCTCACCGCTCAAACTAATTACGGCGTGCTTTATTCGGTTGACATGCGGTTACGTCCGTCGGGCCGGTCTGGTCCGGTCGCCACGCAGATCGACGGTTTTAAGCACTATCAGGAGCACGAAGCGTGGACGTGGGAGCATATGGCACTGACCCGCGCGCGCGTTGTCTCCGGAACGCCGGATTTTTCCGCCAGAGTTGAAGCAGTCATTCGCGAGGTTCTGTGCCGGCCAAGAGATTTGCCCACAATTGCCGGGGATGTTGTCGACATGCGCGGCGCCCTCGCCAAAGAGAAGGGCGACGCCGATCCCTGGGACCTCAAATATGCCGCTGGAGGCCTGATCGACATCGAATTCATCGCGCAATATCTGCAGTTGGTGCATGCGGCGGAACTCTCGGAAATATTGGACACGTCCACCGCGCGAACATTAGAAAAGGCCGAGCGGCTCGGCGTACTGGCGCCACAGGATGCCGCCGTGCTGCGACCGGCGGTGCGGTTATTTCATGATCTGACGCAAATTCTACGCCTCTGCCTGCCCGCGAGCTTCGATCCGCAAGCTGCGAGTCCCGGCATATTGGCGCTCTTGGCGCGCGCCGCCGACTTGCCGGATTTTCCGACGCTCTCGGCGCATCTCCAAGACACGCAGCGGGCGATACGCGCGTCCTTTATCAGGATTCTGGGCGGGGCGCCGTGAAGCGCCTTGCGGAGTCATTTAAGCCGCGGCTTCGATGCGCTCGAGCGAGGCGGCCGCGTCGGCGGGCAGCCGCACCATCACCAAAGTGCCGCGGCCGAGCCGCGAACGAATGCGCATGGCGCCGCCGTGTAACTCAACAAGCGACTTCGCGATTGCCAGCCCGAGGCCGGAGCCCTGGTGGCGTTTGGTCAATTGACTTTCAACCTGCTCGAACGGCCGCCCGAGCTTTTGCAGCGCCTGGCGCGGTATGCCGATTCCATTGTCTTTGATGCCGATGATCACGGCCTTGCCGCGCAAACGCCCTTGCACGGCTACCGCGCCCCCGTCTGGCGTGAACTTTACCGCATTGGAAAGGAGATTGAGGGTGATCTGCTTGAGCGCGCGGCGGTCCGCGTTGAGATGGATTCCCGGTTGGACCTCGGCTTCGATCGCGAGCCGTTTTTCGCTGGCGCGGGTCGACACCACGCGAATGCAGTCGGCAAGCAGTGAGTCAAGTTCAACCGTTTCGGGCGACAGCCGTATTCCGCCGGCTTCGATCTTCGACATGTCGAGGATGTCGTTGATGACGTCGAGCAGATACTGACCGCTTTCACGGATGTCGCGCGAATACTCGATATATTTCTCAGCGCCGAGCGGGCCGAACATTCCGGATTCCATGATCTCGGAAAAGCCGATGATCGCATTAAGCGGCGTGCGCAATTCATGGCTCATATTGGCCAGGAATTTGGACTTGGCCGCATTGGCCTCCTCGGCGCGGGTTTTTTCTTCGGCATATTTCTCGGCAAGATCTGCGAGTTCGGCGGTCTGCCGTTCCAGTGCTTGTTGCGATTTGCGCAAATCGACGATCGTCGCGCGCTGACGCTTTTCGCCCTCGATCAATTTCTGCTCGTGTTGCTTGATCTTGGTGATGTCGGTTCCGACCGAGACATAGCCGCCATCTTTGGTGCGTCGTTCGCTGATATGCATCCAGCGTTGGTCTTCGAGTTGCGCCTCGAATGTGCGCGCGCCTCGCGGCTCGTTGTCGTGGGCAACCGTGGCGCGGATCAGCGGCTTTCTGCCGGTCGCTACAATTGTCTCGTACGAGGTTCCCGCCACGACCGCTTCGTCTGGGAGCTGGTGCAATTCCTGGAAATTGGAGTTGCATAGCACGAGCCGGTTTTCCGCATCCCACAGCACAAAGGCTTCCGGTATGGTCTCGATGGCATCGCGCAGGCGCAAATCGGCCGCCACCGTGCGCTCAACCAGATTCTTCTGCTCGGTGATATCGACGGCGATGCCGATGAGGTGAGGGCCGACTTCGCCTTCTTGGCGCGTCAGCTCGCAGCGCACGCGCAGCCACAGCCATCGGCCTTGGGCGTGGCGCATGCGGAACGCATGATCGATGGATTGCAACCTGCCGTCGGCCAATTGTGTCGCCAGCTCATAAAGATCAATGTCGTCGTTGTGCACCAGAGCATCGACTTCACCGAATGTCAGAAGTTCGTCCTTCTGCGGCAGGCCCAGCATTTCGTACATCGAGCGCGTCCAAAATACGCGGCCGCGCGCCAGGTCCCAATCCCACAGCCCACAGCGTCCGCGATTGAGCGCGGTATCGACGCGGCCGCGGACCGTGTCATTGATGATGTCGGCCTCGCGGGCGCGTGTAGCCTGCCAATGGAATGCGAAGCCGAGGATCAAGACCACAAAGCCCGTGGTTGCCAGCAGCGTGATAGTCAGGGCGGTGATCGACCGCCAGTTCGCGAGTGCATCTTCCTGATTTTGGACAACGGCAAGTAGCCCGATCGGATTTTTCAGCGCCCGAACGGCCGCGTATGCGGCTTGGCCATTGCCGAGCGCGATCTCCCGGGTTCCGGCGTCGGAGGCGAACGTCGTCAGTGGTTGGAGGGGGCCGAGCACATCGAGAAGCGACCGTCCTGCGAT
>JBKPIZ010000038.1:0-2059 GCA_046730495.1 Pseudomonadota bacterium | reverse complement strand
GTGCAGGAGCTTGAGCGGCTCGCGTACGCGGGGCACGGCTTTGAAGAATTCCAGCGCTTCCTCGACCGTCATGTCGAGCACGTCGGCAATCGATTTGCCGCGGAATAGGATTTCCAGCGTCTCGCGGTTGTAGCGCTTGCCCTTGCAGACGTCGCAAGTGACGTAAACGTCGGGCAAAAAATGCATCTCGATCCGGATCACGCCGTCGCCCTGACAGGCCTCGCAGCGGCCGCCCTTGACGTTGAACGAGAAGCGGCCCGGCTCGTAGCCGCGGGCGCGCGATTCCGGCAGGCCCGCAAACCATTCGCGGATCGGCGTGAACGCGCCGGTATAAGTCGCCGGATTGGACCGCGGCGTACGGCCGATCGGCGACTGATCGATGTCGATGATCTTGTCGAGATGTTCGACCCCTTCGATCCGGTCATACGGGGCAGGGGCCTCGCTGGCATTGTTCAGCCGCCGCGCCAGCGCTTTGTAGAGCGTGTCGACCAACAGCGTGGACTTGCCGCCGCCGGACACGCCGGTGACGCAGGTGAAGAGGCCGAGCGGGATTTCGGCGGTGATGTTTTTGAGGTTATTGCCGCGCGCGCCGATGATCTTCAGCGTGCGGCTCGGATTGCGCGGCCGGCGCTCGGGAATCGGCACCACCAATTCGCCGGACAAATACTTGCCGGTCCAGGATTGCGGCGCGGCGATCAGATCGTCGATCTTGCCTTGCGCGACGATGTGGCCGCCATGAATGCCGGCGCCCGGCCCGATATCGAGGACATAATCGGCGGCGCGGATCGCATCCTCGTCATGCTCGACCACGATCACCGTGTTGCCGAGGCCGCGGAGTCGTTTGAGCGTTTCCAGAAGCCGCGCATTGTCGCGCTGATGCAGCCCGATCGACGGTTCATCGAGCACATAGAGAACGCCGGTCAAGCCCGAGCCGATTTGCGAGGCGAGGCGGATGCGCTGACTCTCGCCGCCCGAGAGCGTGCCGGAGGCGCGCGCCAGGGTGAGATATTCCAGTCCGACATCGACCAAAAATTTCAGCCGCTCGCGGATTTCCTTGAGCACCCGCACCGCGATTTCGTTCTGTTTCTCTGTCAGCCTCTGGGGCAGCTCGGTGAACCAATTTGCCGCCCGTTTGACTGACATATCGGACACTTCGCCGATATGCAGTCCGCCGACTTTCACACACAAAGCTTCCGGCTTGAGCCGATAGCCTTTGCAGGCGTCGCAAGGTACGTCGGTGAAATAGCGCGCGATCTCCTCGCGCGCCCAGTCGCTGTCAGTCTCGCGGTAGCGCCGCTCGAGATTGGTGACCACGCCCTCGAATGGCCGCCGCGTGTCATAGGCGCGGATGCCGTCGTCATAGGAAAAACGGATCTCGGTATCGCCGGAGCCGTAAAGGATTGCGTCTTGCGTCTTCTTCGGCAGGTCCTTCCACTTGGTGTCGAGCGTGAAGCGGTAATGTTTGCCAAGCGCCTGCAGCGTCTGCACGTAGTACGGCGAGCTCGACTTCGCCCACGGCGAGATCGCGCCGCGGCGCAGCGTGCGGTCCTTATCGGGAATGACGAGATCGGGATCGATGTGCTGCTCGACCCCGAGCCCGCCGCATTTCGGGCAGGCGCCAAACGGGTTGTTGAACGAGAACAGCCGCGGCTCGATTTCGGGAATAGTGAAGCCGGACACCGGACAAGCGAATTTTTCGGAAAATACCAGCCGGCGCGCATCGGCTGCGGCGGCTGTTGCGAGCTTGGTTTTTTTCTCTTCCGCTGTGTTACGGCGCTGACCCCCCTCTCGACCGCCCTTCGGGCGGTCGGTTTGCCCCTCAACGGGGAAGGCGATATTCGCGTTGGCGTCGCTTGGCACATCGGCCAGCTCCGCGACCGCCAGCCCATCGGCGAGTCGCAGGGCCTGCTCCAGCGAATCCGCGAGCCGCGTTGCAATGTCGGGGCGAACCACCAAGCGGTCGACCACGACGTCGATGTCATGGGTGAACTTCTTGTCGAGCGCCGGCGCTTCGGCAATCTCGTAAAACTTGCCGTCGATTTTGACGCGCTGATAGCCT
>JBKPIZ010000037.1:0-5277 GCA_046730495.1 Pseudomonadota bacterium | reverse complement strand
CCGCTTGTGCATTATTTCCATCTGGCCCTCATCGAACACCGGCCAGCCCAAACGCTTAACCAGCGGTCTCTATATTGGACACCCATTGGACGCGGAAAGATTTGCTGCGCCTAAGCTATTGATATTTTTAGTTCTTTGATAAAAAGAAGCCGCCGTTGCCGGCGGCTCAAGGCGATAACAGGGAGGCGTCAAACAGAGTGGACAGGAGCCACTCGATGTCCAGAAGTTGGACGAATTCTGTAATGAACGAGAAAGCTTAACGAAAAGTTAATGAATCACAGAAACTTGGGGAATGTTTTTACAATTCGGCCTAAACCGGGACCGCAATCTTTTTCGAAGGCTTTGAAAAGATTCACTTCTTGAAAAAAGTATCCGCGGCCGATTTGACCGCGCGCTTTCGCGCCATATCGGCTTCGAGCCGCGCGATCTCCTCTTTGAGGAGCGCAATGCGCTCGGTGAGCTCGGTGGCGGACAGGAGCGTGAGGTCCTGGCCGATCTCATGAGCGATCTTCTTTTTCGGCCGGTCATCCTCGTCGACGGCGGGCATGCGTCTTACTCCTGCACAGGTGACTCCTGCACAGGTGATTTTTAGCCGCCTCGATCCCGGTTGTCACATCGGCGGCGGACAGATTAATTCGCTCGCCGATTGAAAGGGAGTGCTTATGCCGAACGGTGGTTTGCCAAAATCGATGACCTCTATTGCGATCCGCGAGCCGGGCGGACCCGACGTGCTTGTGGTGCGAGAGCAGCCGGTGCCTGCGCCGGGCGATGGCGAAATCCTGGTGAGACTTGCCGCCGCGGGTGTGAACCGGCCGGACGTGATGCAGCGGCAAGGTCACTATCCGCCGCCGAAAGGCGCGACCGAAATTCCCGGCTTGGAAATCGCCGGCGAAGTCGTACAGATCGGCCCCGGCGTGACGCGCTGGAACAAGGGCGACAAAGTGATGGCGCTCGTGGTCGGCGGCGGTTACGCCGAATATTGCCTGGCTTTTGCCAGCCACGCGCTGCCGGTGCCGCCAAGTCTGTCGATGATCGAAGCCGCGGCGATCCCGGAGACGTTCTTCACCGTCTGGCACAATGTGTTCGAGCGCGGCAGGCTTGCCGCCGGCGAAACGCTGCTCGTGCATGGCGGTTCGTCGGGGATCGGCACTACGGCTATCCAGCTCGGCAAAGCGTTCGGTGCGCGCGTCATCGTAACCGCCGGCACGCCGGAGAAATGCGACGCCTGCCGCAGGCTCGGCTCCGATCTCGCCATCAACTACCGCACCGAAGACTTCGTCGCTTTGAGCAAGCAAGCGACGCAGGGCGCCGGCGTGGATCTGATCCTCGACATGGTCGGTGGCGATTACGTCGGCCGCAATTATGAAGCCGCCGCCGTCGAGGGCCGCATCGTGCAGATCGCGTTTCTGGCTTCGTCGCGCCTGACCGTCGATCTCATGCGGCTGATGCTCAAGCGCCTTACCCATACCGGCTCGACGCTGCGGGCGCGCGCGGTTGCCGATAAGGCCGCGATCGCCCAAGCGGTGGAAAAGAACGTGCTGCCGCTTCTCGCTTCCGGCCGCGTCAAGCCGCTGATCGATTCGACCTTTCCGCTTATGCAAGCAAGCGCCGCCCATGCCCGCATGGAAAGCGGTAAGCACATCGGCAAAATTGTGCTGACCCTTTGAAATCAAACAGGAATATTTCTTGCCCGAAAACGTCCCAGCCGCTACCAAGGCCAAACGATTGCATGGGATAATCAAGGGGCCGGCTGCGCCTTCGGCGGCGCATATTGCGGCCAGCGGTCGTGAATTCGGCGCAAAGCGCAGGCGTTAGTGGTTCCGGGGAACTTGTATTGCGTGGCGTGAGGCGCCGCTTGTCGGCACGGAGGGGTTGTTTGCGATTTTTGCGCGCCGCGAGGCTTGATGCCTGGCTGGGCCGCCGGGTCGGCCGGCTGCCTTCAGGTGCGATTGCCGCTGCCGCACTCGCCATCGTTCTATTTGTTCCGTCCGCCGGCCGCGCGGTCGAAGCGATCAATGTCCATAGCGATACGCAGGCCATCGATCTGACCGACGCGGTCGATTTTCAGCACACCGAGGGCGACCGCATCCAAGTGTCCACCGCGCCAGGCGCCGACGGCATCATCCGCCGCATCGAGGTGCGGGCCCGCGCCGGCGGCAACAATTGGGCGGTTTTTGCGCTCGCCAACAACGGTGACGAGCAGATCGATCGCCTGGTCGTCGCGGCGCATTACCGCATGGTCGGTTCCGGTCTGTTGTGGCCCGATCTCGGTCTTTCCCGCATCGTTTACATCACGCCATCGTCGGGCGACCCGCCGGAGCGGCAGGACAATGCCGGCGCGGACGTGTTTCGCGTCACGCTCGATCCCGGGACCGTGATCACTTTCGTCGCCGAATTGCGCACCGACAATCTGCCGCAGCTCTATCTGTGGGAGCCCGACGCCTACAAGGACAAGCTCAATTCGCTCACGCTCTATCAGGGCATCGTCATTGGCATCGCCGGATTGCTGGCGCTGTTTCTGACGATTTTGTTCGTCGTCAAAGGCAGCGTGATGTTTCCGGCCGCCGCCGCGCTCGGCTGGGCCGTGCTGATTTATATCGGCATCGATTTCGGCTTCTGGCCCAAAGTCTTCGATCTCTCGTCAGGCGCCGAACGCATCTGGCGCGCTTCTGGCGAAGCGATCCTCGCCGCCACGCTATTGGTGTTTCTGTTCGCCTATCTCAATCTCAACCGCTGGCACGTGCGCTATGCCCACATCACCGTGGGCTGGCTCGCGTTCCTTGGCGCTCTCGTGGCGGTCGCGCTGTTTTCGCCGGCGGTGGCCTCCGGCATCGCGCGCATGTCGTTATTCCTGGTCGCCGTTCTCGGTTTTGCGCTTGTCATTTATCTCGCCACCCACGATTTCGATCGCGCGGTGATGCTGATTCCGACCTGGCTTCTTCTCGTGGTTTGGGTCATCGGCGCTGCCTTGACCGTGCTTGGGCTCGTCACCAACGACATCGTTGGACCGGCGTTGCTTGGCGGACTTGTTCTCATCGTCATGCTGATCGGCTTCACCGTGATGCAGCACGCCTTCGCCGGCGGCGGAATGGCGAGCGGCATCGTCTCCGATATTGAACGACGGGCACTGGCCTTGACCGGCGCCGGCGACATGATCTGGGATTGGGATGTATCGTCCGACAAGGTGTTTACGAGCCCGGAGACCGAGACTGCGCTCGGCCTCAAACACGGCGCGCTGGAAGGCCCGGCGGCCAAATGGCTCGACGTGTTGCATCAAGCCGACCGCGACCGCTTCCGCGCCACGCTCGATAGCGTGATCGAGCAGCGCCGTGGACGCGTCGTGCAGGATTTCCGCATGCGCACCGCCGACGGCCATTATCTGTGGTTCGCCTTGCGGGCGCGCCCGGTCGTCGGCTCTGACGGCGAGGTGGTCCGGCTGGTCGGCACGATCAGCGACGTCACCGAGTTCAAGACCGCGGAGGAGCGGCTCCTCCACGACGCCGTTCACGACAACCTGACAGGTTTGCCCAATCGCGAATTGTTTCTCGACCGGCTCAAGGCGGTGCTCGGCTTGGCCAAGTCCGACACGGCGCTGCGTCCGACCGTGCTGGTGATCGATATCGACCGCTTCAAGCAGGTCAACGATTCAGTCGGCATGGCGGTCGGCGATTCAATTTTGCTGACCCTGGCGCGACGGCTGGGCCGGTTGATCAAGCCGCAGGACACACTGGCGCGGCTTGCCGGCGATCAATTCGGCATGATCCTGTTGTCGGAACGCGATTCCGCGCGCATCACAGCATTCGCCGAAACTATTCGCAAGACGCTGCGCGCGCCGATCACCTTCCGCGACCGGGAGATATTCTTGACCGCTTCGATCGGGCTCGCGCTCGGCGGTGGCGATCCGGAACAGGCCGAAGACCTGCTCAAGGATGCGGAACTGGCGATGTATCACGCCAAGCGCACCGGCGGCGACCGCATCGACGTGTTCAAGGATGCGATGCGGGCGCGAAAGTCGGATCGCCTGACGGTGGAATCCGATCTGCGCCGCGCGCTTGAGCGCGACGAAATCACAATCCTCTACCAGCCGATCGTGCGTCTCGAAGATCGCGCGGTGGCCGGCTTCGAAGCGCTCGCCCGCTGGAACCATCCGAAACTTGGCCGCCTCTCGCCGACGGAATTCATCAATATCGCCGAGGAGACCGGGCTGATCGTCGAGCTGGGCCTGTTCGTGCTCGATCGCGCGGCGCGGCAATTGAGCACCTGGCAACGCACAGTCCGCCACCGCGACCCGCTATTCACGAGCGTCAACGTCTCGTCGCGGCAATTGCTGCGTCACGACCTGATCCAGGACTTGCGCACCGTGTTGGGGCGTGCGCCGTTGACCCGCGGCTCGCTTAAGCTCGAGCTGACCGAATCCACGGTGATGGAAAATCCGGAACATGCCGCGCAGATGCTTCAGCGCATCCGCGAGCTCGGCGCCGGCCTGGCGCTCGACGACTTCGGCACTGGCTATTCGTCGCTCGCTTATCTGCAGCGTTTTCCGTTCGACACGATCAAGATCGATCAGTCCTTCGTACGCATGTCGGCCAAGGGTACGCGGCCGGTGATCCTGCGCTCGATGATCGCGCTGGCACACGATCTCGGCATGGACGTGGTCGCTGAGGGCGCCGAAACTGATTCCGATGCGGTAGAGCTGTTTCAGCTCGGTTGCGAATATGCGCAAGGGTTCGCATTCGGCGAACCGATGAGCGCCGAACGGGCGCGCGCGCTGCTCGAACCGGATGCGGCAGGAACCAGGGATCAGCAATCGGGCATCAGAGCGAAGGCATTCTGATCAGATCAGAGGTCAGTAATCAGGTATCCGGCATCAGAATTGTCTGAATACTCACCACTGATCCCTGATTACTGATTCCTGTTACGCGTGCCCTGCTTCGGTCGACAACATCCCCAGATCGATGCCGAGCTTCTTTAAGGCTCTATCGTATTTGGCGCCGGGATCGGATCCGAATATGAGTTCGGTATCGGCGGCGCAGTGCAGCCAGCCGTTGCCCTGGATCTCGGTCTCAAGCTGGCCGGGCGCCCAGCCGGCATAGCCGAGCGCGAGAATGGCGCTCGCCGGCCCCTCGCCGCGCGCGATCGCCTTGAGAATGTCGATGGTCGCGGTGAGGCAAATCCCATCGTCGATCGGCAGCGTCGAATTCTCGATAAAAAAATCGGCCGAATGCAAGACGAAGCCGCGCTCGGTTTCGACCGGTCCCCCGCGCATGACCTTTACGC
>JBKPIZ010000036.1:0-16024 GCA_046730495.1 Pseudomonadota bacterium | reverse complement strand
CTACATCGGCACTGGCGACATGGTCGTCATGCGCGATCCGGATACCGGCTGGATCAATTACGGCGCCTATCGCGTGCAGGCGCAGGGGCGCAATGCCGCAACCGTCATGTGCTCGAAAGGCAAGCACGGCGATCTCATCCGGCGGCGCTATCACGAGCGCGGCGAGCCCTGCCCGATCGCGGTGGTCTGCGGCATGCATCCGGCTTTGTTCATGATCGCCGGATTGGAAATTCCGTACGGCAAAAATGAATTCGAAGCCGCGGGCGGCCTGATCGGCGAAGCCGTGGAAGTGATCGCCGGGCCGCGCACCGGCCTGTCGATCCCGGCGCATGCGGAAATCGCGTTCGAAGGCTTCATCCACCCGAACGATCTGCTCGACGAAGGCCCGCTCGGCGAGTGGACCGGCTACTACGCCGGCGGTCTCAAGAAAGAGCCGGTGATCCGGATCGAAACCTTCATGCACCGCGACGATCCGATCCTGCTCGGGGCAATTCCCGGCATCCCGCCCGACGACGATTCATTCTATCGCGGCACCTACCGCGCGGGCGCAGTATGGAATCAGCTCGAAGCCGCGGGCGTGCCCGAAGTGAAAGGCGTCTGGGCACATCCCGCTGGCGGCAGCCGGCTATGGCTCACCATCGCGATTAAGCAGCAATATGCCGGTCACGCCAAGCAAGCCGGCCTCATCGCCTCGCAATGCCACGCCGGCGCCTATGCCAACCGTTTCGTCGTCGTCGTCGATGACGACATCGATCCGGCCGACACCGATAAAGTGATCTGGGCGATGTGCACGCGGTTCGATCCGCGCGAGGGCTTGGAGACGCTGCGCGGCTGCTGGTCGACGGCGCTGGACCCGATGGCCTATGCCGCCGACGATCCGCGCAACGCGCGGGTTGTAATCGATGCGTGCAAGCCGTTTCGGCGGCGCGACAGCTTCCCCGAAGAGGTGCGGCTCAGCAAAGAAGTCGAGGATCTGGTGCGTAAGAAGTTTTCGGACCTACTGCCGCGCTGAATTTCTTCCAAAAATGATCATGAACGAAAAATTCGACATCACACTGAACATCAACGGCCGCGATTATCCGATCCGCGTCGAGCCTCGCAAAACGCTGGTCGACGCGATCCGCGACGACTGCGGGCAAACCGGTACCCATATCGGCTGCGAGCATGGCGTCTGCGGCACCTGCACCATCATCGTCGACGATGAAGCGGTGCGCTCCTGCTTGATGTTTGCGATTCAGGCGCAAGGCAAGAAGATCCGCACCGTCGAGGGGCTGGCGAACGGCGAGGAACTGCATCCACTGCAGCGCGCCTTCATCGAGAATCACGGACTGCAATGCGGCTATTGCACGCCCGGCTTTCTGATGCTCGCGACCAACGTTTTAGAAAAGAACCCGAATATCGGCGATGAGGAATTGCTCGACGTGCTCGCCTCCAATCTGTGCCGCTGCACCGGCTATCAAAACATCATCAAAGCGGTGCGGGCCGCGCGCGACGAAATGCGCGGGGCGCGCGCGCCAGCGTGAGGGCTATTGGGGTTATTAGCCCAGCGCCGCGAGCGCTGCTTTCGCCACTTCGATATCCTGCTCGATCTTGGCGCCGCCGGCGGCGACCGCGCCGATCACCTCGCCGTTCACCTCGATCGGAAATCCACCCGGCACATTGGTGAAGTCGCCCATGCGCACCGACATGGACAGCGCATTTTCCTCCGGCGCATATCCCGTCGGCAGCCGCTGCGAGGCGGCGGTAATGGCCTTGCGTTGCGTGGTAATAATGGAGAAGTGCCGAGCGCCATCCATCATCAGAAAGGCGATCAGCCGACAGCTCTGATCGGCCACGGCGAGCGAAACCTTGCAGCCCAATGCGTCGGCCTTGACGACGCCGGCCTCGATCATCTTCAGGCTTGCTTTATGCGTAAGCCGGCGGGTGGTAACAAAATCGGCCATGCGGCAATTCCTCCTCGTCGCGATCAATTGGAAATGACACAAAAACCGTGCTTCCGTCAGCTCTTTTGGATAAATCCTTGCGGCATCACTTCATGAAAGGTCATAACGGTGAATAAACCGCCGTTCCATTGGGACCGCGAGACTGACGTCGTCGTGATCGGCTCGGGCGCCACCGGCATGCCAGCGGCGATCGTCGCCCGCGAGGCCGGCGCCTCGGTCATCGTCGTCGAGGCAGAGCCGCATTTCGGCGGTCACGCTATCACCAGCGGCGGCAACCTGCCGCTCGGCGGCGGCACCCGTTATCAGAAAAAATACGGCGTCGGGGATTCGCCCGAGCTTTTCTTCCGCGATTTGACCGATTGGTCGGTGGTCGAGAACAACGGCTTCCCGCCTTATCGCTACAACGATCGCGAGATCATCCGCGCTTTTGTCGACAACAGCGTGGCGGCGTTCGAATTCCTGCTCGCCCACGGAGTGAAAGTCATCGACCGGCCGCCGAACAATATTGGCCACGAGATCGGCGTCTCGGTGCCGCGCACGATGCAGATCGACGTCGCCGATTGGCCGATGGTCCATACCGGCAAGCCAGCCGATCCAAACGACCCAGAAATCAGGGCCGGCGCGGGCCTGATCGGCCCGTTGGAAGCCGCGGCGCGCAAAGCGGGTGTCGAGATTCTGCTCGAACACCGCATGACTGCGATTCATCGAGAAGCGCAGAGGCGCGGTCGCGTGCTCGGCATTGCGGTTGATCACAAAGGCGCCGTTCGCAACATCCGCGCCCGCAAAGCCGTCATCGTCGCGACTGGCGGCTCAACCGGCAACGTCAACTTCCGCCGCATGTTCGACCCGCGGCTCACGGAAGAATATTGCGGGCTTGCCGGCATGCCGTGGTCCGATCAGGACGCGAGCGGCGAGCTTGCCGCCATGGACGTTGGCGCCGCGCTGTGGGGACTGTTCAACTATACCGGCGAATTCGGCTCAGGCATTACCAAGCCAGGCGCGATCGGCTGCCAGTACGGCTATGTCAACGTGCGCTGGCATCCCGGCAGCGCGGTTTTCGACAAGGCGCGCGCCATCGGGCTTGCCGTCGGGGACTGGCAGAATCTCATTCTCGTCAACATGCTGGGCCGGCGCTTCTACTACGAGACCGCGGGCCACTTTGGCTACAACACCTATCTGAGCGTCAATCCTTACGAGCCGCACAGCTATCTCAACGCGAAGAACGCGAAATACAATCCCAGCAATTTCATCAATGCGGCCTTGGCCGGGGTAGGCGACGGCCATAATGGCGGCGGACCGATCTGGGCGATCTTTGACGCTGATGCCGTTGCGCGCGAGCAATGGCGGCCCAACCCGCCGCATGTTGACGTCGGCGCCGGCTTCTTCTTCGCCGCGGACACGGTCGAGGAGCTCGCGGGCAAAATCGTAATGAAATATCAGCGCGTGCCGATGCCTCCGCAAAATCTCCTCGACACCGTCGCGCGCTACAATTCATTAGTCGATGCCGGGAAGGATGCGGATTTTGGCAAGCCTGCCCCATGCTACAAGATCGCGCGGCCGCCGTTTTACGCCGCCTGGGCGACGCCAGTGATCCACGACACCCGCGCCGGACTGCGCATCAACGCGCGCTGCCAAGTCATCGACATGAATGGCGCAGCGATTCCCGGCCTCTATTGCGGCGGTGAATCGGCCGGCGGGTTTTCCATGCACGGATTGCCGCGCGCGATCTGTCAGGGATTTATCGCGGGCAAGCACGCCGCCGCGGAGAAGAGTAGTGGCTGACGCTTTGCCGTAAGCCGCATGTGCGCAGCAGATCAGACCTTTTCGACCGCGGTTTGTACGACTTTGGCGCGCCGCGGCGCCGGCCGGATCATGAGAAATTTCCCGCATGCTCGCGCACTGATGATCCATCGGCCTTCGATCTCGGTGCCATCGCGATTGAGAGCGCCATTGTAGAAGATCGGATTGCGGTGATGGCGGTCCGGCCGATCGTAGGTCTTGGTGAACGTCACCGCGCCGTCGTGGTGGGTACCGACGAGCGTTGCATAAAGCGTTGCGCTGCTCCGACTATCGGGCTCATGCGTGGTACCGGTCAACGAGCCGCCGCCGTCGATCAACGTCGCGACGAAGGATATCGATCTGCCGTCGGGGTAAGTGTAGAGGCCGTTCCAAATGCCGGTCAGATTTTGCGCGCCGGTCTGAACCGACATTTGTCCCCCTCGTGCATGATCCGGAAATAGTGGGAACTGGTTTTCCGAAAAGACAACAAACTAAAACGGCATAACGATTCAATCGAAAATCATGCCGCTTTAGCTCGTTCTGCTACACCGTCGTCTGGGCCGCGCCGCGTTCGGCGTGCAGCGCTTCCTTGGCGCCTTCCTTGAACGGCACCTCGGGCGGCAGAACCACCGAGCACGACCGCACCTTGTGGTGCGCCGGATCGACGCCGGGCGGCGTGACGCCCTTGTCGACCAGCGCCTTGGCAGCCCGCATCAGTCGATGGCGGGCCATGATGATGCCGTTGTCGGTTGAGACCAGGTTTTCTTTCGTGCGGTCGCAGATCGGCCCCATGCTCTCCTGCAGTGAGGCATCCTGCATGGCAAAGCCGGCAACCCCGCTAAAGGTCTTTCCGGCCTTCTGCGCCGCGCGGTCGATCAAGTAGTCGTTGTCCTTGTTGGCAAGCGGCCGGTATGTCCCCGGGACGTATTTGCAGTGCACGCCGGCGCCATCCTTCATGGCGTCCACCTCGGTCCTGGTCAGCGCGCGCACCGGGTGGAAATCGTAAGACCAGGCCCAACAATTCTCGTCGTCGATCGGCACCCAGAAGTGGCCGTGGATCGGATGATCGCCGCGCGGCGGGATCATCGTGAAGCACGGCATCACCCAGGGCGTGATGCGCCAGTAATATTTGCCATTTTCGGCATTGCGCCGCGCGCCAATGAAAAGGCCGCCTGGCTGTTCGACCACCTCAAAATGCGGCTGCATGTCGGCAAGATTGTATTGATTGCCTTTGGCGCCCTTGAACAGGGGGTCGGAGCCCAAGTCGCCGCGATGCAAGAATGAAACGTGGCTCGAGTCGATGCCGCCTTCCATGGCTTGCAGCCAGTTGCATTCCTGCAAGCGTTTGGAGACGAACGTCTGTTCCGGTTGGACGAGCGCGAATTCCCATTCCGGCAGCGGCGGCTTTTGATCCGGCGGACCCATATAGGTCCACAGCACGTCGCCGCGCTTCACCAGCGGATACGAGGCGAGCCTGATCTTCTTGCAGAAGCCGCTCTTCGCCGGCTCCGAAGGCGCCTCAATGCACTGGCCGGTCACGTCGTATTTCCAGCCATGATAGGGGCAGCGCAGGCCGCCGTCCTCGTTGCGGCCAAACCAGAGCGACACGCCGCGATGGGCGCAAAACTCATCGATCAGGCCATAGCGACCTTCGGAATCGCGAAAGGCAACAAACCGCTCGGAGAGCAATTTTACCCGGACTGGCGGGCAATCGTTTTCCGGGAGTTCCTCGGCAAGTAGCGCCGGCAGCCAATAGCAGCGAAACAGTCTGCCCATCGGGGTACCGGGACCGGTCTGCGTCAGAAGATCATTTTGTTCTTTTCTGAGCATGACGCTGTCCTTGATGGCGGTTGTAACGCAAAGAGTAGGGATTCGAGGTCAGCCGAGCAAGGCGCAGCGGCGTGTTCGGCGGGCATAAGCGGGAGGCGAAATCGCCTGAAGGACCGCGGTTGCTCTGCCTGCGCAATTACGCTAAGTCCGCCGCTAAAGCATGATCCCGGAAAGTGCTAGGTTTTCGGAAGATCATCCTCGAACAACACGTCTGCCGCTTGGAGAGATGGGAATGGCCGATCACGCCGAGGTCCAATACGCGACCGCAACTGGCAATGATTATCCCGCTCACGAACTGACGTACCGCAATTTCGTCACGCTGGTGAAGGTGTCGCTCGCGGTCATCGTCGTGATCCTCATACTCATGGCATATTTCCTGACGTGAGCTGACCCGGCGCGCCGGCGGAGGATTTATGAAGGTTGCGGTGATTGCCGAGACCGGTGCGGACGAGCCGCGCGTCGCCGCAACTCCCGAAACCGTCAAGAAGATGGTCGCGCTCGGCGCTACGGTTGCCGTGCAAGCGGGCGCGGGCGTCAAATCCGGCATCCTCGATGCGGACTACACGGCGGCGGGCGCTGTGATCGCGGCCGACCCCTTGAACGGCGCCGACATCGTGCTTCAGGTGCGGCGGCCGGAAGGACCTGAACTGTCGCGGCTGAAAAAAGGCGCCATCGTCATTGGCATGATGGATCCCTATGGGCAAGAAAGTGCAGTCGCGACGATGGCGGAGGCTGGCATCATCGCCTTCGCGCTGGAGCTGCTGCCGCGCATCACGCGCGCGCAAGTCATGGATGTGTTGTCGAGCCAAGCCAATCTGGCAGGCTATCGCGCGGTGATCGACGCCGCCGCCGCATTCGGCCGCGCGTTGCCGATGATGATGACGGCCGCCGGCACGGTTCCCGCCGCCCGAGTTTTCGTGATGGGCGCCGGCGTCGCCGGACTGCAGGCAATCGCGACGGCGCGCCGGCTTGGCGCCATCGTCACTGCGACCGACGTACGCCCCGCTGCCAAGGAGCAGGTCGAAAGTCTCGGTGCGAAATTTATCGCGGTAGAAGACGAAGAATTCAAAGCCGCAGAGACGGCCGGCGGCTATGCCAAAGAAATGTCCAAAGAGTATCAGGCCAAGCAGGCCGCCTTGGTCGCCGAGCACATCAAGAAACAGGACATTGTGATCACGACCGCGCTCATTCCCGGCCGACCGGCACCACGGCTTGTCAGTAGAGACATGGTGGCCTCGATGCGGCCCGGCTCGGTGGTGGTCGATCTCGCCGTCGAACGGGGCGGCAATGTCGAGGGCGTCAATCCCGACGCAGTGACCGAGATCAACGGTGTCAGGATTGTTGGCTATCGCAATGTCCCGGGTCGGCTCGCCGCCACGGCTTCGAGCCTCTACGCCAAGAACGTTTTTGCTTTTCTGGAGCTCCTGATCGACAAGAAGCGCAAAGCACTGACCGTCAATTGGGATGACGAAATTATCAAAGCCACCGCGCTGACCCGCGACGGCGCGGTCGTGCATCCAGGCTTTAGACCAAAGAGCGCAGCCTAAATCCAAGGAACAGCAGGCGGTCATGATCACGCTTTCGCTTCTGGGTCAGCTCGACCTCATTGCTGCTGCCACCGGTAACGCGCCCGCGGCTGCGAGCGACGTGCCCGACCCATTCGTGTTCCGCCTGTCGATTTTCGTGCTCGCGGTATTCGTCGGCTATTACGTGGTCTGGTCGGTCACGCCGGCGCTGCACACGCCATTGATGTCGGTGACCAATGCGATCTCCTCGGTCATCGTCGTCGGCGCGCTGCTCGCGGTCGGTGTCGCCCTTGTTGCCAACGATGCCGGTCCGCTGTGGGCGCGCGCTTTAGGTTTCGTGGCGCTGACCTTCGCTTCGGTCAACATTTTTGGCGGCTTTCTGGTGACGCAACGCATGCTCGGCATGTTCCAAAGAAAGAAGAAGTGAGCGGCTCAATGAGCGCCAATCTCGCCGCGCTTTGCTATCTGGTCGCCGCCGCCCTTTTCATCCTGGCATTGCGCGGCCTGTCGAACCCGGAAACCAGCCGGCGCGGCAATTTCTTCGGCGTGCTCGGTATGGCGATCGCGATCGCCACCACGCTCGCCTCGCATCCGCCGGCGAGCTATGCGGCATGGGGCCTGGTGGCGCTCGGCATGGCGCTTGGCGGCGGCACCGGCGCGGTGATCGCACGGCGCGTGCCGATGACCTCGATGCCGGAACTGGTCGCCGCCTTCCATTCGCTGGTCGGCATGGCGGCGGTGCTGGTGGCGGCCGGCGCGCTCTACGCACCTTCGGCCTTCGGCATCGGCTCAGAAGGCGCGATCCACGGCCAAAGCCTGATTGAAATGTCGCTCGGCGTCGCCATCGGCGCCGTCACCTTCACCGGCTCGGTCATCGCCTTCCTCAAGCTCTCGGGGCGGATGAGCGGCGCGCCGATCATTCTGCCGGCGCGGCACGCGATCAATATCGCGCTCGGACTTGGACTGATCGCGCTGATCGTCTGGTTTTTCGAAGCGCAGCAACATCTCGCCTTCTGGCTGATCGCGACGGCCTCCTTTCTGCTCGGCGTCCTCATCATCATTCCGATCGGCGGCGCCGATATGCCGGTCGTGATCTCGATGCTCAATTCATATTCAGGTTGGGCCGCGGCCGGCATCGGCTTCACGCTTGGAAATTCGGCGCTGATCGTCACCGGCGCCCTGGTTGGTTCTTCGGGCGCGATCCTGTCCTACATCATGTGCAAGGGCATGAACCGCTCGTTCATTTCCGTCATTCTCGGCGGCTTCGGCGGCGAGGTCGCGGGTCCGGCCGCACAGGCGGGCGAACGGCCGGTCAAGATCGGATCGGCGGAGGATGCCGCTTTCATTCTCAAGAATGCCGGCAAGGTCATCATCGTGCCGGGTTACGGCATGGCGGTCGCGCAAGCGCAGCATGCGCTGCGTGAAATGGCTGACAAGCTCAAGGCGGCCGGCGTCGAGGTCAAATACGCCATTCATCCGGTCGCCGGCCGCATGCCGGGTCACATGAATGTGCTCTTGGCCGAGGCGAATGTCCCTTACGACGAAGTGTTCGAACTGGAAAACATCAATTCGGAATTTCCGCAGGCCGATGTCGCCTATGTGATCGGCGCCAATGACGTCACTAATCCGGCCGCCGAAGACGATCCGAAATCGCCCATCTATGGCATGCCCGTCTTACAGGTGTGGAAAGCCGGCACCGTGATGTTCAACAAACGCTCGCTCGCGTCCGGTTATGCCGGCATCGACAATCCGCTGTTTTATCGCGACAACACCATGATGCTGCTCGGCGACGCCAAGAAAATGACCGAAGAGATCGTCAAGGCGATCTGACCGACACGACGTACGGCCGCAGCGCAGTCCGGGGCTGGTCTGAATAGGCGCGCGCATGCCGCAAGACGCTTTGCCGCAAAGCCCATCGTCCAGACGGAACGGCGATCGATCTCCGGAATTGACGCGCCGCAGCCCGCGCCTGGCCGCGCGGCTGCTCGCGATTCCTCTAATCGCTGTCGTAGCCGGTTTGCTCTATTACGGCCTGCACGACCGCTTTTTTCTGCCGGCATGCGACTCCGATCGTGCCAAACGCACGCTCGGCAACATCCTCAGGCAGCTCAACCTTGAGCCTAGCCGCTACGCGCCGATCACAACCGTATCGAGCAGCAAAACGCAGGTCGTGTGCAAGGCGACCTTACCGCTGCCAGACGGCGGCAATGTCGCGATCGATTACAGTTTTTACTGGCAGGGCAACCAGGCCAACATCCGATATTCGGTGACGCGGAAGTAATAACGCGTTGTCGCGTATCGTTAGGAAAGCTTGCCATATCCGCCGGCGGTTGGCGTCTGGATGATGATCGCTTCGTCGGCATCGATCACCGTGGCATCGCAGCCCTGCAATCGTTCCATGCCGCCGTCCTTGCGCCGCACCCAGTTCTCGCCGATCTGCCCGTCGCCGCCGCCCGCCAGTCCGAATGGCGGCACACGGCGATGGCCCGAGAGAATGGTGCATTCCATCTTTTCCAAAAACCGGATCGTGCGGCGGATACCGTCGCCGGCTTTCCACTGCCCCTGCCCGCCGGAATCTTTTCGGATGTGAAAGTCTTCGAGCAGGACCGGATAACGGAATTCCAGCACCTCCGGATCGGTGAGCCGCGTATTGGTCATGTGGGTGTGGACGGCGTCGGTGCCGGGAAAGCCAGGACCTGCCGGCGAGCCCGAGCAGATCGTCTCGTAATACTGATATCGCGCATTGCCGAAATTGAGATTGTTCATCGTGCCCTGCGCCGCCGCCATGGCGTCGAGCGCGCCAAACAGGCAGTTCGTCACTTCCTGCGAGGTCTCGACATTACCGGCGACGACCGCGGCGGGGAATTCCGGCGACAACAGCGACTTTTTCGGAATGATGATGCGGATCGGGCGCAGGCAGCCGCCGTTCATTGGAATGTCGTCGTCAACCATCACGCGAAACACGTAGAGCACCGCGGCGCGCGTCACTGGCTCAGGGGCATTGAAATTGCCGGGCTGCTGCGGGCTCGTTCCGGTGAAATCGACGGTGGCCGCGCGCCGCTCCTTGTCGACGGCAATGCGCACATTGATCTTGTTGCCATGATCGGTCGCCACGGTAAACGCGCTGTCGTGCAGCCGATCGATGACGCGGCGCACGCTTTCGGCCGCATTGTCCTGCACGTGCCGCATATAGGCGCGCACCACCGGAAGCGTGAAATGACGCACCATCTTGTGCAGCTCACGCACGCCCATTTCGTTGGCGGCGATTTGCGCTTTGATGTCGTTGACGTTCTGCAATGGATTGCGCGCGGGATATCGAGCGCCGGTCAGGAGCGCATAGAGTTCCTTCTCGCGGAAGCGGCCACGGTCGATCAGCTTGAAATTGTCGATATAGATTCCTTCCTGCTCGATCGTGGTCGCGTTCGGCGACATCGAGCCGGGCGAAATGCCGCCGACGTCGGCATGATGTCCGCGCGAAGCGACCCAGAACAGGATTTTGCGGCCGTCGAAAACCGGCGTGCAGACGGTGATGTCCGGCAAATGCGTGCCGCCGTTATACGGCGCATTGATCGCATAGGCGTCGCCGGGCCGGATCTTGCCTTCGTTCTCGCGGATTACGGTCCCGACGGCGCGATCCATCGAGCCGAGATGCACCGGCATGTGCGGCGCATTGGCGACGAGCGAGCCATCGCCGTTGAACACCGCGCACGAAAAATCCAGCCGCTCCTTGATGTTCACGGAATAGGCGGTGTTCTGCAACGCGACGCCCATCTGCTCGGCGATCGACATGAATAGATTGTTGAACACTTCGAGCATCACCGGATCGGCATGGGTGCCGATGGCGCGGGCGCGGGCGAGTTTTTGCACGCGCTTGAGTAGCAGATGATCGCGGGCGGTCAGCTCGGCTTGCCAACCATTCTCGACGACCACGGTCTGGTGCGGCTCAACGACAATGGCCGGACCTTTCACTTTATCGCCCGCGGTGAGCGCGTCGCGCAGATAAACGTTGGCGCGCTGCCATTTGCCGCTGGAAAAGAAGCGCGTGCGTTGCGCCGGCACCGGCAGTTTGCGCCGCTTTGTCTTGTGGATTTTTTCCCTGAATCTGGCGCCGCCACCGACCGCCTCCACGGAGACCGCCTCGATCACCAAATCCTTGGTGCGGTCGATAAAGCCGAATTGCGCTTTGTGGGCGTGTTCGAACGCCGCCTTCATTTTCGCAAGCGAAGCCAGCGCTTGCCTGCGCTTTTTACTCGCCGCGGATACAAAGCTGCCAGCACCGACGATCAGCGGCGTGTCGGTACCGGCGTAACGAATATGCGCGCGGATGTGCACTTTGATTTTGTCCGCCGCGACGCCTTGCGCCGCGACTTCGCCAATCACCGTTTCAGCGAGCCGGCTCGCCACCTTTTCAAGCGCGGCGTGTGCCTTTTTCCCGAACGGCTCCTCGATGGCCTGCTGGCGCACGCTGCGGATGTCGGCCAAGCCCATCCCGTAAGCGGACAACAGCGAGGACAACGGATGGATCAGTACGTTCGTCATGCCGAGCGCGTCGGCGACCAGGCAGGCGTGCTGCCCGCCGGCGCCGCCGAAGCAGTTGAGCGCATAGCGGGTCACGTCATAGCCGCGCTGCACCGATATTTTCTTGATCGCATTGGCCATGTTTTCGACCGCGATCTTGATGAAACCGTCGGCGACTTGTTCGGCGCCGCGGCCATCGCCGATCTGTTTCGCCAGCGTCGCAAAAGCATTGCGGACCGCCTCGGCGTCGAGCGGCAAGTTCTGTTGCGGGCCGAATATCCGCGGAAAAAATTCCGGGATCAGCTTCCCCACCATCACATTGGCGTCGGTCACCGCCAGAGGGCCGCCGCGGCGATAGCATTTCGGCCCCGGATTGGCGCCGGCCGAATCCGGGCCGACGCGGAAGCGCGCGCCGTCATAATGCAGGATCGATCCGCCGCCCGCCGCGACGGTGTGAATGAGCATCATCGGCGCGCGCATCCGCACGCCGGCGACCTCGGTTTCGAACGCCCGCTCATATTCGCCAGCGAAATGCGACACGTCGGTCGAGGTGCCGCCCATGTCGAAGCCGATCAGTCGCGTGAAGCCGGCGGCACGTCCGGTCTCAGCCATACCGACCACGCCCGCGGCTGGACCGGACAGGATCGCATCCTTGCCGCGAAACAGCTCGGCCGCGGTGAGCCCACCCGACGACATCATGAACATTAGCTTTGTCCCTCGCCCTGCCTGCGGGGAGAGGTGATCGCCGTGCAACTCCCCGGCCACCCGCGCCACGTAGCGGCGCAGAATGGGCGACAAATAGCTGTCGACCACGGTGGTGTCGCCACGGCCGACGAGCTTGATCAGCGGCGACACTTCGTGACTGGCCGACACCTGCGGAAAGCCGATCTCGCGGGCGAGCGCGGCGAGCCGCTGCTCGTGCGCGTGATAGCGATAGGCATGCATCAACACGATCGCGACCGCGCCGATGCCGTCCGCTTTGGCGCGTTCGAGTTCGCGCCGCGCCGCTTGGAGATCGAGTTCGCGCTCGACCGTGCCGTCGGCGCGCACGCGCTCATCGACCTCCACCACGCGCTCATACAGCATGTCCGGTTTGACGATGTGCTTGGCGAAGATTTTCGGCCGCGCCTGGTAGCCGATGCGCAGCGCGTCACGAAATCCTTTAGTGACCAGAAGCAGCGTGCGCTCGCCCTTGCGCTCGAGCAGCGCATTGGTCGCCACCGTGGTGCCCATCTTGACGGCACTGATGCGCTCACTCGGGATGGCGGCGCCCGGCGGCAATCCAAGCAAGTGCCGGATCCCGTGCACGGCGGCATCGCGGTAGGCTTCCGGATTTTCTGAAAGCAGCTTGTGGGTGACGAGCGCACCGTCCGGCTTCCTGCCGATCACGTCGGTGAAAGTGCCGCCGCGATCGATCCAGAATTCCCAAGCGCCAGACCCCGATATGCTCTCAGACATGCTAGCCGCTTTCGTGCTCGATCCAGCCGCGCGTTTGTGAGACAATAGGGCCACGAAGGAGCCCAGCAGCGATCCGTCAGACGACTGCACTAGTAGAGGATGCGAGGATGCACAAGATTGCAATCTCCCCTGCCGCTCTAGAGCGGATGACGCGGCGCATGGGCAAATTGCATCCGTTCGACAGCATGACGCCCAGCAAGACCGCCTTGCTGGTCATCGATATGCAGAACTACTTCGTCAAGCCGGGGCACCAGGGCGAGATTCCGGTGGCCCGCGAGATCGTCCCGAATATCAATCGGCTGGCCGCCGGTTTGCGGGGGCGCGGCGGCCATGTCGTCTGGATCCGCAATGGCACGAGCGACACGCGGGAAAGCTGGTCGACCTTGCATGAAAACCTGATGACGCCTGAGCGCGTGGAACGGCGCTTGGCGGAGATGGATATCGAC
This sequence comes from Pseudomonadota bacterium, assembly GCA_046730495.1. GTDB lineage: Bacteria > Pseudomonadota > Alphaproteobacteria > Rhizobiales > Xanthobacteraceae > BOG-931. Next base: position 2,524 of record JBKPIZ010000036.1, on the reverse strand, counting down.
GGCGACGGCTATGCTTACTGGCACCTCAACGACATTCGCCACGAAGATGCGCAGATCACCAAGACCCGCTACAGCGCTTTCATCCAGGGCGCCTCGATGCTCGAGCAACACTTGCGCGACCGCGGCATCGACACGCTGTTGGTCACGGGCACCGCGACCAATGTCTGTTGCGAAAGCACGGCGCGCGACGCGATGATGCTCAACTTCAAGGTCGTGATGGTGTCGGACGCGCTCGCCACGCATACCGACGAAGAGCACAACGCGACACTGTCGACATTCTACGGCCAGTTCGGCGACGTACAGACCACGGACCAGGCGCTGCAATCGCTCGAACGCGGCGAGGCCGCGCGCGCGGCGGCGTAAAGCGCTCAGCACCGCTCACCCACCCCGCGCAGCTTCATTTCCAGCGTAAGCGCCATCGCTCTCGCGGCGTGCCTTTGCGCTTCTTCTCCCAACGTGCGGGGAGAGGAAAAAATAGGGCCTCGTTCGACGCGTAATCGGAATTACACCCCGAACAACTTTTCGGCATTGCCGTGAGCGATGCGTTCGCGGTCGGCGGCGGAGACCGGGATCTGCTCCAGAAACGCGCGGGCTAACGTCATCGCCTGATAGGGATGGTCGGCGGAAAACATGATCCGCGGCACGCCGACCTCGAGCAGCAGGTTCAGGAACGTCGTCGGGAAATTGAAGCCGGACACCGTGTAATACACGTTCTCGCGCAAATACGCGGTCATCGGCCGCTGCAGCTTGGTCATTGCCGGCGTCATGTTGTCGAGCCGGGGAAACAACGACATCAGGCCTTCGCCGAGATGACCGATGACGAGCTGCAGCTTCGGGAAGCGGTCGAAGGCGCCGCCGAGAACAAGCCGGATAACGTGAACCGCGGTCTCGATGTGCCAGCCCCAGCCCGGACTGCCGAACATGTCGCTCACCAGCGGCGAAAAGCCGGCGTAATAGGCGTCGAACACCGGCTGCGGCGGCTTGGTCGGATGGATGTGGATGGGCGCGTTGAGCGCCTCGGCGCATTCCAGGATCGGCCAGAAGAATTTGTCGTCGAGATAGCGGCCGCGCACATGGCCGTTGATCACCGCGCCCTTGAATGCGCCGGAACGCACCCGCTGCTCCAATTCCGCCGCCGCCTTGTCCGGCATCATGGTCGGCAATGCGGCAAAGCCGCCGAAGCGCTTGGGATGTTTTTTCACCGCTTCGGCGACGGCGTCGTTGGTGTCACGCGCGAGCGCCAGCGCGTCGCCAGCGTCCAATTGCTCGGTGCCGGGCGACGTCAAGGACAGCATCTGAAAATCGATGCCGGCGGCCTCCATCGCGGCAATGCGCTTGTCGCCGATGTCGCACAAGGGCTCGATCAGCTTCATAGCGCGGCCTTCGAACTTCAGCGCCGCCTTTTTCAGATCTGACCGGGACCGTCGAGAAACAAGGGCGTGGCAAAATGCTCTTCAAGGGTGATGACGCGCATTTTTTTACTCGTCATACGCGGGCTTGACCCGCGTATCCATGCTGAGATGCCGCAAAAAAAGTCGGTGAGTATCTAATGCGAGCTTCAGCATAGATTGCCGGGTCAAGCCCGGCAATGACGCGGAGAGAATGATACTCGGGCAATCTACTCCACACTGATATGCGAATCCTGGATGAGCTTGCGCCATTTCGGCTCTTCACTGCGGATGCGCTCGGCAAGGGCGGCGGGCGAACCGGCCAGCGATTCGAAATATTGCGCGTCGAGAAAGTCTTGCTGCACCTTCGGCTCGGCAAAGACGGCGCGAACCTCGGCATTGATTTTGTCGACCACGCCAGCGGGAACGCCCGCCGGGCCGAATAGCCCGAACCATGACACCGCGGTGAAGCCCGGCACGGTCTCGGCAATGGCCGGGACATCAGGTAAAAGCGCCATGCGCTTCGGCGCGCCTAGCCCGATGATCTTCACCGCGCCCGCCTTGGCCTGTGGCATGGCGCTGCCGGCCGAGATGAACATCAATTGGATGTGCCCGGCCATCACATCTTCCAAGGCCGGGGTGGCACCCTTGTAATGGACGGCGATCAAATTCACGCCGGTGACGGCCTTGAACATTTCCATGTTCAGGTGCCCGCTCGAGCCGACGCCGTAGTCGCCGTAATTCAATTGGCCCGGTTTCGCCTTGGCGAGCGCGATCAGGTCTTTGACGCTATTGGCCGGCACCGACGGATTGAGCACCAGCGCGTGATTGATGCTGACGAGACCGGCGATCGGCGTGAAATTTTTCACCGGATCGTAGGCCAGATGCGCATACAGCGCCGGATTGACGATGAAGGTCGTCTCCGGGCCGATGAATAGTGTGTAACCGTAGCCCGGCTGCCGCGCGACATATTCGGCGGCGACCTGATTATTGGCGCCGGGCTTGTTCTCAACGATGGCCTGCGCGCCCCAATCGGCAATGAAGCGCCGCGCCAATAATCGCGCCAGCATATCGGTGACACCGCCTGGCGACGCGGGTGCGATGATGGTGATGGTTTTTGCCGGATAATTATCGGC
>JBKPIZ010000035.1:0-25978 GCA_046730495.1 Pseudomonadota bacterium | reverse complement strand
GTACTCGGCGCCGCGATAGATTTCGGTGTGGCCTTTCTGCCGTCCATAGCCTTTCACTTCCGTCACCGTCATGCCGTCAATCCCGATCGCGAGCAGTGCATCGCGTACTTCCTCGAGCTTGAACGGCTTGATGATGGCTGTGACCAGTTTCATGACATTCCCCGGCTCGCGGCGAGACGCTGCATTCCATGCATGCACGGCTGGCATCGGTTTGCTGCCCGCAGATGAAGCTATTGTGTTGCTGGGCGCGTGCCGCGTCCAGTGCTCCGATGACCGCGCCGTTGTCGCAACAGCCCTTCCTGGGCGACCGAGGCCACCAGCGTGCCGTCGCTGGCGAAGATCAGGCCTCGGGCCAAGCCGCGGGAACCGGCCAAGCTCGGACTGTCCTGGGCGTAGAGCAGCCATTCGTCGGCGCGGAACGGACGGTGGAACCACATCGCGTGATCGAGGCTCGCGGCCATGATGTCGTCACTGAGAACGGTGCGGCCGTGGGCGATCAGCGCGGCATCGAGCAAGGTCATGTCGGAAGCATAGGCCAGCACGCATTGATGGATCGCCGGTTCGTCGGGTAGCCGACCAGTGGTGCGCACCCAGACGTGAAAGCGATCGCCGGCGAGCTTCTCGCCGGCATAGCGATTGTACTCGACCGGCCGCAGTTCGATCGGCCGCTCGCGCTCATAATAGCGGCGCACGGCCTCCGGCATCAGCGGGCTGATCCGCTTCTTGAACTCCGCTTCGGTCGGCAATTCGTCCGGCTTCGGCACATCCGGCATCGCGAATTGATGCGATAGATCGTTTTCCTCGACGTGAAACGACACCGACATCGAAAAAATGGCATGGCCGTGCTGGATCGCCACCACGCGCCGCGTGGTGAAGCTCCGCCCGTCGCGAATTCGATCCACTTCATAGATGATCGGTACTTTCGGATCGCCGCCGATCAGGAAATAAGCGTGCAGCGAATGCGGCGGCCGCGCCGTGACGTCATCGACCGTGCGGCAGGCCGCCACCAGCGCCTGGCCAAGCACCTGGCCCCCGAACACGCGCTGCCAGCTCGATTGCGGGGAGCGCCCGCGAAACAGGTTCACTTCCAGCGGCTCGAGGTCGAGGATCCCGATCAAATCCTGAACGGCGGAAGCCATGATGTCTCCGGCGGCTGGTTTTGCGGTTTCGAAATCTCTGGGCAGCGGCGAGGCGCGATCGTGAGCTTTGGTTGCATACGGGATCGGCCGCCAGGTCAAGCCCGTCATTAACGATCGCCGCGGAGCAAATCTGTTAGACTGGAATTGATAATGGCAGCCGCCGTGCAGTTAGCGTGCTGGTTTTGCAATTGGTTCTGAGTCATGCCGCGTTCTGACCTCGATGTCCTGATTGCCGGTGGCGGCTTCGCCGGGCTGACGCTCGCCATCGCTTTGCGCCAGGCGCTCGGCGAGCGCTTTGCGGTTGCCGTCGCCGATCCAGGCCTCGGCCGTGCTGCGGCCGCCGATGACGAACGCGCCTCCGCGATCGTCGCCTCGGTGCGCCGGCTGTTCGAGACACTCGGCGTCTGGCAGCGCGTCGCCGCCGATGCCCAGCCGATTCTCGACATGGCGGTGACGGACAGCCGGCTCGGCGATGCGGTGCGGCCGATCTTTCTCACTTTCGCCGGCGAGGTCGAGCCAGGCGAACCGTTCGCTCATATGATCGAGAACAGGATTCTTGTGGACGCGCTTACGGCCAAGGCGCGCGAGCTTGGCATTGATCTGCGATCTGCGGCGGTCACGGATTTCACGCTGGCCGGTGCAGGCGACGATAACGCGTCGGTGGATCGTCGCCGCATTGATGCGCGGTTGAGTGATGCGCAGGCGCTGAACGCGCGTCTTCTCGTTGCCGCCGACGGCGCGCGGTCGACGATCCGCGGCAAAGCGGGGATCGCCACCCATGGCTGGAGCTACGGCCAGTCGGCCATCGTCGTAAACGTCGCGCACGCGCGCGATCACCAAGGGCGCGCCGAGGAGCATTTTCTGCCCGCCGGCCCGTTCGCGATTTTGCCGCTCAGGGGAAATCGCGCCTCGATCGTCTGGACCGAAACCACCGCGGAGGCCGAGCGCATCATGGCCTTGCCGGAGGCGGAATTTGACGCCGAACTCGAACAACGGTTCAAGCTGCATCTTGGCGAGATTAAAGTGATCGGCAAGCGGCGCGTCCATCCGCTAGGATTTTTCGTCGCCCGCTCGTTTATTGCCGAGCGCATTGTGCTCGTTGGCGACGCCGCGCATCTGATCCATCCAATCGCCGGCCAAGGCCTCAATATGGGATTAAAGGATGTCGCCGCGCTCGCCGAGGTCATCGTCGATGCGGCGCGCCTCGGGCTCGATCCGGGAGCGCTCGATGTGCTCGAACGCTATCAGCGCTGGCGGCGCTTCGACACGATGGCGATGGGGGTCGCCACCGACGGCCTCAACCGGCTGTTCTCCAACCGTTCGGACGTTTTGCGGCTTGTCCGCGATGTCGGCCTGGGCCTGGTCGATCGGCTTCCCGGGCTCAAGCGGCTGTTCATTCGTGAGGCGGCGGGGCTGGTCGGCGAAGTCCCCAAATTGCTGCGCGGCGAAGCGCTCTAAATTTAATGGACCGCCGATTGCACTTGCCGCGGTTGGGCTTGTTCCGGCCATTAATGGCTTTACTCTTCGCCTCGCCTTGAACGCGCGGTGCCCGGCACGCGGCCGGGCGGCAATCGCTTTCGGAACAACATGGCGTTGAACCATATTGCAGTCCTTGGTGGCGGCGCCTGGGGCACGGCTTTGGCATTGACCTGCGCGCGCGCCGGACGAAGCGTGACGCTGTGGGAGCACGACGCCGCCAATGCCGAACAGCTCACGAAGAAGCGCGAGAGCGCGTTTCTGCCCGGCATTGCGCTCGACGAGCGCATCGCCGTCGCCAGCGATCTCGCCGAAGCGGCGCGCGCCGAAGCAATCCTCCTGGTGGTGCCGGCGCAAGCCGTGCGCGCGGTGACGCAGGCGTTGTCGCCGCACCTTGCGCAGCGTATGCCGGTGATTGTCTGCGCTAAAGGCATCGAACGCGGCGGCAAGAAATTCATGACCGAGGTCATCGCCGAATGCGCGCCGAAAGCGAGCCCGGCGATTTTATCCGGCCCAAGCTTTGCCGCCGACGTGGCGCGTGGCATGCCCACGGCCGTCACGCTCGCGGCGGACGATGGCAAGCTCGCCGGCGCGCTGGCGCAGGCGGTCGGCTCGGCCGCCTTTCGTCCCTATCATTCGAGCGATGTCCGTGGCGTCGAGATCGGCGGCGCGGCGAAAAACGTGCTCGCGATTGCCGCCGGCGTGGTCACCGGACGCGGGCTTGGCGCCAGCGCGCTCGCGGCGCTGACCACGCGCGGTTTTGCCGAACTGGTGCGCTTTGGCAAAGCTTACGGTGCAAAGCCGCAGACCATGATGGGCCTGTCAGGCTTGGGCGACCTCCTGTTGACATGCTCGAGCCCGCAATCGCGCAATTTCACCTTCGGGATCAAGCTCGGCCGCGGCGAGCCGCCGGATTCGATTCACGCCGGTCTCGCCGAGGGCGTGTTCACGGCGCCGGTGCTTCTTGAAATGGCGCGTGATCGCGCGGTCGATATGCCGATCTCGGCCGCGGTCGCTGCTTTGCTGAGCGGCAAAATGACCGTCGATGCCGCGATCGAATCGCTGTTGACCCGGCCATTCAAGGCCGAGGCATAGCTGGCGCCGAAACGAGAAACGTTGGAGCGACCTATGGCCTATTGGCTGATGAAAACCGAGCCGGAAGAATTCTCCTGGGACGACCAGATCAAGCGCGGCGGCAAAGGCGAGCCGTGGAGCGGCGTGCGCAACTTCATCGCGCGCCGCAATCTTAAGGAGATGAAAAAAGGCGAGAAGTTTTTCTTCTATCACACCGGCGAGGAAAAGCGGATCGTCGGCATTGGCGAAATCATTCGCGAAGCCTATCACGATCCCACCGCGAAGAAAGGCGAGCCTTGGGTTGCGGTGACGACCGCCGCGGTCGAACCGCTGCCCAAGCCGGTGACGCTCGCCGCGGTCAAGGCCGAACCGAAGCTCAAAGACATGGCGCTTACCAAATATGCCCGGCTTTCGGTCCAGCCGGTGACCGACAGCCAATGGAAGCTCATCTGCAAGATGGGTGGACTGTAGGCGAGCTCCAGGCAGCGACTTCGATCACGCGGCAGCATCAGTCCCGATTCGCGCTGCGACCTTGGCCAGCACTTTCGCGCGCTTTGCCGTGGAGCGGCTTGCGCGCAGCGTTTCGGCGAACCGTTCGAGCACGCCATTTTCGAATGCGTTCACGACGGTTTCATGCACATAGCTCTTGCGGCAAATCGCGGGCGTATTGCCAAGCTCGCCGGCGGCTTCGCAAATCGCGTCGAGGATCTGCCGGCGCCGCGCCCGCTTGTCGGTTGCCGGCTCCGCCCGCGCCAGCGCGTCGAGCACCGAGACCGAAGCGAGCAGTGTGCGAAAATCCTTCAACGAAATTTCTACCTCGGCAAGCTCGCGTAAAAACTGGTTGACCTCGCGCGCATTCGCGGCATGCACTGCGCCATCGGCGCCGCGGTACTGGAACAGGCGTCGCCCACGCAATTGCTGCAGGACATTGACCGCGCCTGCAAGCTTCGGCGCGTGGATCTCTTTCTCGATCAGTTTGCCGCCTTTTGCCTTGAAGCGGAGCTTAACGGTTTCGCCGTAAACGGAGACATTCGATTTCAACAGCGTTGCCGCGCCGCGCGTGCCGCGCAGCCGCGCATATTCTTCGCTCCCCGGACGAATGGCGCTGCGCGCAACGAGCTCGACCACGGCGGCAAGTGCAAATCCGCGCGATGGCTCTGTGCTGTTCAAATGCTGACTGACACTGCACCCAATGCGCGGCAGCGCGTCCGCCAGCCGAGCGAGCCGGCGTGCTTTGCGCATCTCGCGCACCCGCTGCCATTGCGGATGATAGCGATATTGCAAGCGTCCAGCCGCGTCGCGGCCGACCGCCTGGATGTGCGCATTCGGATCAGCGGCGTATAGAACGCCTCCATAGGCTGGTGGAACGGCGAGCGCGGCAAGGCGCCGCTTCTCTACCGCCGGCACTGCTGTGCCGTCAGGCCGGAAATAGCCGAAATCACGGCCATGCCGCCGTCGCCGGATCGTGAGTTCGTCGGTGGTGATGTATTTCAGCCCGACTCGTTTCAGGAGCTTTGTCGTAGACGGCGACAGCCGGGGCTGATCGGGCGACGCGATGTGGGCCTGTTGTTTAGGTTGTTGCACAGATGCGACGTAACGCGATGATCCTTCGCATGAGCAATTTTCGTCCTCGCTTTTTGTTCCATTGTCGCCGTCAATCTAAAAAAGGTCATACGGTCTAGATACGCCGTAATGGAGCAAAACAGTCGTGACTTTTGCCGGAATCAATTACCTCGCCGTCGTTGTCGCCGCGGCGTTTGCACTCGTGGCGAGCACCGCTTGGTATACTTTTCTCAATAGGATTGTGACGCCGTTTAGCGCACCGCAGGAACAGACCCAGCAAACCACCGGGCGATTTCATGGCGAATATCTGCGCCGTGGTGGGCTACCTCATCATGGCCTTTACGCTTGCCGGCCTGCTCGGCCACTTGGGACCGGATCAGGTCACTGTCGGCAGCGGCATCGTGTCAGGAACATTTGTGTGGTTCGGCTTTGTCCTTACCACAATGACGATCAATTATAGCTTCTCCGGACGCGACTGGCGGCGGCTCGTACTCCATGCCGGCAGCTGGCTGATTGTGCTGATCGTTATGGGCGCAACGATCGGGGCATTTGGCGTCTAGTCCCCGGTTATGGTCATTTCGGGCCTGCGTCCCAACGCGTCAGCGGGGCGCGGTCCTTGAGCCTTGTCGGTTCTCGATCTGCCGTCGCATAATGCGTTGGGAAAACGCCTATCAATAAAGCCCGTGCGTGAGCGGAGGAGAGCGAGATGTCCGACAAGATTTACGATGTGCCCGCGGAATGGACGAAACGCGCCTTCATCAACGAATCCCAATACCGGAAAATGTACGAGCGCTCGCTCGCCGATCCGAACGGTTTTTGGGCCGAGCAGGCCAAGCGCATTCATTGGATGAAGCCGTTCAGCAAGGTGAAAAACACCTCTTTCAACAAGCCCAACGTCTTCATCAAGTGGTTCGAGGACGGCGTCACTAACGTTGCCTACAATTGCATCGATCGTCACTTGCATAGCCGAGGCAACCAGACCGCCATTATTTGGGAAGGCGACGATCTGAAACAATCAAAGCGCATCACCTACAAAGAGCTTCACGACGAGGTTTGCCGTTTCGCCAATATTCTTCGCACTCGAAACGTCAAAAAGGGCGATCGCGTCACGATCTATTTGCCGATGATTCCCGAAGCCGCCTACGCGATGCTCGCCTGCGCGCGCATCGGCGCTATTCATTCCGTGGTATTCGGCGGCTTCTCGCCGGATTCGCTTGCCGGGCGCATCGAGGACTGCAAATCCAATGTCGTTATCACCGCGGATGAGGGCATACGCGGCGGCCGCAAAATTCCGCTGAAAGCCAACACCGACGCCGCGATCGCAAAAGCGGGCGGCGTCGATTACGTGGTTGTCGTCAAGCACACCGGCGGGCCGGTCGACATGGATCCGGTGCGCGACGTCTGGTACCACGAGGCCAGAGACGTGGTGACGGCGGATTGCCCTTGCGAGCACATGAACGCCGAGGATCCGCTGTTCATTCTCTATACGTCGGGATCGACCGGGCGGCCGAAGGGCGTGCTGCACACCACCGCCGGCTATCTCATCTTTACGGCGATGACGCACCAATATGTGTTCGACTATCACGACGGCGACATCTATTGGTGCACAGCGGACGTCGGTTGGGTCACGGGTCACAGCTATATCGTCTACGGTCCGCTGGCGAACGGCGCCACCACGCTGATGTTTGAAGGCGTGCCGAACTATCCGTCGACGTCGCGCTTCTGGGAAGTCATCGATAAGCACAAGGTCAACACTTTCTACACGGCGCCGACCGCGATCCGCGCGCTGATGCAGGCCGGCGATGCGCCGGTGAAGAAGACTTCGCGCGCGTCGTTGCGGCTCCTTGGCACCGTCGGCGAGCCAATCAATCCAGAAGCCTGGGAATGGTATCACCGCGTGGTCGGCGACGGCCGCTGCCCGATCGTGGACACCTGGTGGCAGACTGAGACCGGCGGCAGTTTAATCACGCCGCTTCCCGGCGCGATGCGATTAAAGCCGGGATCGGCGACACTACCGTTCTTTGGCGTGGTGCCGCAGATCGTCGATGCCGAAGGCAAGATGCTGGAAGGCGCGGCCAGCGGCAATCTCTGTATTGCCGACGCTTGGCCGGGCATGATGCGCACCGTCTATGGCGATCACCAGCGGTTCGTTGACACTTATTTCAGTACCTATCCTGGAAAATATTTCACCGGCGACGGCTGCCGGCGCGACGAGGACGGCTACTACTGGATCACCGGCCGCGTCGACGACGTGATCAATGTCGCCGGGCACAGGCTCGGAACGGCGGAGGTGGAATCGGCGCTGGTTGCGCATCCGAAAGTGTCGGAAGCGGCCGTGGTCGGCTATCCGCATAACATCAAAGGCCAGGGCATTTACGCCTATGTCACGCTGATGGCCGGCGAGCAGCCTACCGAGGAATTGCGCAAGGAACTGGTCGGGTGGGTGCGCAAGGAAATCAGCCCGATCGCCTCTCCCGACCTGATCCAGTTCGCACCGAGCCTGCCCAAGACGCGCTCCGGCAAAATCATGCGCCGCATCTTGCGCAAGATCGCCGAAGACGAATACGGCAATCTCGGCGACACCTCGACGCTTGCCGATCCGGCGGTGGTCGACGACCTGGTCAACAACCGGCAGAACCGCAAAAGCGCATAGCATTCATGCCGCGCTATGCGCCGCACGAGCAAGCCGCCAGGCAAACTGGCGCGGAACCCTTCGGCCATTTGCGCTTTGCTGCGCTGGCAGAAGGGAAGTGGTGCGCGGAGAGCACACTGCGCGGAAAAATCTAGGAAAACGTCAACCCTATTGTCGCGGTCCTGCTGAGCGCCGCGACCGATTCCGCTAAGATGTTAGACGTCGAAAACGCCAGAATGGCGCTCGTGGTGGGGGTGATTGAAAGCATTAAGGACTGTGAAAATGCGAGGAAAGATTCTGGTTTATGGCCTTGCCGCTGTCGTCGCGGCACTCGGTTTCGCGTCTGTGCCCGCGCAAGCGCATGGCGATCGGGTATCGGTGAAGGACAGCTATTTACCCGGAACCATTGTCATCCGCACTGGCGAACGCCGGCTCTACTATTTTGTCGGGACCGGCGAGGCGATCCGTTATCCGGTCGGCGTCGGCCGCGCCGGCATGCAATGGGCCGGCACCGCCTATATCGACGGGAAATATATCAGGCCGGCCTGGACTCCGCCGGCCTCGATCAGGGGCGATTACCGAAGACTCCCGCCCGTCGTTCCCGGTGGGTCATCGCACAATCCAATGGGGGTCGCGGCGATGACGCTTTCCGGCGGCGGTGAATACGCTATTCACGGCACCAATGTGCCGGGCACGATCGGCGGCTTCGTCTCCCACGGCTGCATCCGCATGTACAACGAGGACATCATGGATTTGTACAGCCGGGTGAGCATCGGCACGCGCGTGGTGGTCACCAGGTGATCAGGGATGAGAAAGAAGCTGATACCTGACTTCCTGATCCCTGAACCTCAAAAATCCGAAGCCAGCCCGTTGATCTCCCAGTCGCCGTAACGCGTCGGATCGAGGCCGCTGCGGCCGCCAATTTCGTTTTCGGCTTGCGACTTCCCGGCTTCGGTATTACCGCGCTCAGTTCGCCGTTCCGCGGCCTCAGCGAGCGCGCGAGCGGCGGCTTCCGGCAGCGGTCGGTTGTTGGCGGGCCGCTCGCTCGCGGCGTCTGCGGGCGTCGGCAATGGTGGCTCAGCGGTACTTGACGTTGGCATCCCCATTGATTTGGCGTAGCCCTGGCGCGGCCGCAAGGAGGGGCTCGCCGCAATGGGCAAGTCGCGCAAGCCGGCGACGACACGGACGCGTTCCACCGAAGCGCCGGGCTTTGCGGTTCGCCGCGTAGCCGCCGATATGATCGATGGCGTGCTGCGCCGACACCGCGCGCTGGATGAGCTTCTCGATTCAACAAGCGAATTTGTGAGCCTCGCGGAGCGCGACCGCGCATTGGTGCGCGTTCTGGTGACCACGGTGCTGCGCCGGCTCGGGACGCTGCGCCATATTCTCGGGCTGGTCCTTGATCGCGGCTTGCCCGCCCAAGTGCTGCGCGTCGAGACCGCACTGCTCATCGGCGCAGCGCAAATTTTATTTCTCAATGTACCCGACCATGCCGCCGTCGACCTTTCCGTGCGGCTTGCGCAAGCCGACCGGCGCGCTGCCGGATTTGCCGGTCTGATCAATGCCGTGTTGCGGCGCGTGGCGCGGGAAGGCGCCGCGCGTCTCGGCGCGCTCGATACATCGACGCTCGACACGCCGGATTGGTTGATGACGCGCTGGACTACCGCTTACGGCGCGGCGACCGCGCGCGCTATTGCCGCCGCCAACCGCAGTGAGCCGGCGCTCGACCTCACCGTCAAACGCGACCCGAAACATTGGGCCGAAAAGCTCGGCGGCCGCGTGCTGCCGACCGGATCGGTACGCCTGGTCGCGACCGGCGCGGTGAGCGCGTTGCCTGGTTTTGCCGAAGGCGCGTGGTGGGTTCAGGATGCCGGCGCATCGCTGCCGGTGCGTCTCCTCGGCGATATCCGCGGCCGGCGTGTCGCCGACCTCTGCGCGGCGCCGGGCGGCAAGACCGCGCAACTGGCGCTCGCCGGCGCGCATGTGACCGCGGTCGATCGCGCGCGAGCGCGGCTACAACGATTGCGCGACAATCTCGCGCGCCTTTCGCTCGAGGCCGAAATCGTCGCCGCGGATGTCGAGGAGTGGTCCGCTGATCCATTCGATGCCGTGCTCCTCGACGCGCCGTGCTCCGCGACCGGGACCATTCGCCGCCATCCCGACGTGCCGTGGCTCAAAAATGCGGAGGACATCGTCAAGCTCTCCGCGTTGCAGCGCCGCTTGCTCGATCGCGCATTCGCTTTGACCAAGCCCGGTGGGACGCTTGTATACTGCACCTGTTCGCTTGAGCCGGACGAAAATGAAGCGATCGTCGCCGATTTGCTCGCGCGCACCCCTCATGTGCGGCGCGCGCCGATTGCTGCCGCCGAAGTTTTCGGCTGCGCGCAGTTCATCAGCAAAGAGGGCGACCTGCGCACCTTGCCGTGCCACTTTCCCGATAGCGATTCGCGATTTGCCGGGATCGATGGCTTCTATGCCGCCCGCCTGCTAAAACACCAGTAAACCTAAGAGTTTGGACCACCATTGGCCGGGGCGCGAGCGTTTCGTTATGGTCGCGCGGGAGGGGCGTGCGGAAGAGGGCGAGCGAAGCCGATGTCGCGCATTGCGGTCGCGAACCATGCGAAGCTGTCTTGGCTTCTGCTTCGCGGCGCGTTGCGGCGCATCGCCGGCCGCGCCAATGGCCACCCGGTGTTTCGCTGGCCGTTCACGCCGCTCAAGTCCGACCGCCTGGTGATCGCGCCGCAGGATCTGCGCACCGCCGACGCAACCCGGGCCACCGAAATCTATTCCGGGCGCTTTGCTTTTGCCGGAAAGGTTGTGGTGTGCGACCGGCGCTCGATCTTCGAGATGGAGCCGCCGTCGGACGAATGGGCTGCCGCCTTGCTCGGCTTCAGCTGGCTTCGCCATTTGCGCGCCGCCGAATCTGGAATCACCCGCGCTAATGCGCGCGCATTGGTCGACGAGTGGATTTCATTCCAGGGCTCCTGGCATTCGATCGCCTGGCGTCCGGACGTCCTGGCGCGCCGCATCATCTCCTGGCTCAGCCAGTCGACTCTGGTGTTGCAGGACGCCGACGTGCGGTTTTATCGGCGCTATCTGCGGAGCCTGCTGCGTCAGGTCCGTTATCTTCGCCACACCGCCGGCGATGCGCGCCGCGGCGTGGCGCGCCTGCAGGCGGTGATCGCGCTGACCTATGCGGCGCTCTGCATTGCCGGCCAGGCGCGTCATATCAAATCGACGACTGAACGCCTCAAAGGCGAGCTCGAACGGCAGATTCTTCCCGATGGCGGGCATGCTAGCCGCGATCCCGGTGCGGTCATTGAAATCCTTCTGGACTTGTTACCGCTGCGCCAAGCCTTCGCCTCGCGGAATATCGCACCCCCGCAGGCTCTGCAGAACGCGATCGACCGCATGATGCCCATGCTGCGCTTCTTTCGCCATTCCGAAGGCACTTTCGCGCATTTCAACGGCATGGGCGCGACGCCCGCCGATTTGCTGCTGACGCTATTGGCTTACGATGAGGCCCGCGGCGCGCCATTCGCCAATGCGCCCTATTCGGGCTACCAGCGGTTGGCGACGGGCGGCGCCGTTGCGGTTGTCGATACCGGAACTGCCCCGCCGATCGAGATGAGTCTCGACGCCCATGCCGGCTGCCTGTCGTTCGAGTTCTCCTCGCCAAGGCAGAGCCTAATTATCGTCAATTGCGGCATGCCGGCGATCGGCCGCGAAAACTGGCGCCCGATCGCGCGCGCGACCGCCGCGCACTCAACGGTGACATTCAACGATGCGTCTTCGGCGCGCTTTGTCGAATTGGCAACGTTTCGGCGCATGCTCGGTGGCTCCCCGATTGTCGGCGGACCAACGCGTGTGACGCTGAATCGCGAGGAGACTCCTGGTGCGATCGGCTTGCGCGCGATGCATGACGGCTACGCGACACGCTTCGGCATTCTCCACGAGCGCGTTTTGGTCTTGTCGACCGACGGCTTGCGGCTCGAAGGTGAGGACATTTTTTTGGATCCCGACGGCGAACCGCGCCTGCGCGGCACGCGCGACGAATTCGCCATTCGCTTCCACCTGCATCCCACGGTGAGAGCAACACGCTTGACCGACGGGCATGGTGTGATGCTGATGACGCCGAGCAAGGAAGTGTGGACCTTCAGCGCGTATAACGACCAGGTCGAGCTTGAGGACAGCGTATACCTTGCCGGGAGCGAAGGCCCGCGCCGAACCCTGCAACTCGTCATCCGCGGACACGCGCGCAACGCCGCGCGCGTCCAATGGTTACTGCAAGGCTATCCGGCAGCAGGCGCGAATGGCGGGGCCCGGCGAGCGGATGAGGAGGAGCCAAGACTACCCTTATAAGATTGCCGTTATGAGGCTGCCGTTATGAGAATAGTTCCGGTCAAGCGAATGCAAGGCATAAAAGGAGCACGATGAGCGAGAATTTGCGCCGGGCCTCGCGCGCGCTGGTTTCGGTTTCGGACAAATCCGGCGTCGTGGATTTCGCTCGCTCGCTCGCCGGATTCGGCATCGAGCTGATCTCGACCGGCGGCACGCGCAAAATCCTCAGCGATGCCGGATTGAAAGTGCTCGATGTCAGCGACCTTACCGGCTTTCCGGAAATGATGGACGGCCGTGTCAAAACGCTGCATCCGGCGGTGCACGGCGGACTACTAGCGAGGCGCGGCAATTCCGAACACGTCGAAGCCATGCGGGCGCATAACATCCGCCCGATCGATATTGTGGTCGTGAACCTTTATCCCTTCGAAGCGACGGTCGCCGGCGGCGGCGATTTCGCCGCCTGCATCGAGAACATCGACATCGGCGGCCCGGCGATGATCCGCGCCGCCGCCAAGAACCACGACGATGTTGCGGTGCTGGTGGACGCAGGCGATTACGCCGCGCTGATCGAGGAGCTCAAGCGCCACGGTGGCAGTACGAGCCTGGCGCTCCGCCGCCGGCTCGCCGCCAAGGCCTATGCGCGCTCCGCTACCTATGACGCGGCGATTGGCAATTGGTTCGCCGGCGCGATCAAGGAGCGCGCGCCTGACTACCGCGCATTCGGCGGCCGCCTTGTGGAAGCGCTGCGATATGGCGAGAATCCGCATCAATCGGCGGCATTCTATCGTACGCCCGAGCCGCGCTTTGGCGTCGCCACTGCGCGCCAGGTCCAGGGCAAGCAGCTCTCCTACAACAACATCAACGACACCGACGCGGCCTATGAATGCGTCGCCGAGTTCGATCCTTCGCGCACTGCCGCCTGCGCCATCATCAAGCACGCCAATCCCTGCGGCGTGGCGGAGGCGGAAACTCTGGTCGACGCCTATCGCCGGGCCTTTGCTTGCGACCGCACCTCGGCCTTCGGCGGCATCGTCGCGCTCAATCGCACGCTCGATGCCGAGGCGGCGCGCGCCATGACCGAGATTTTCACCGAAGTGATCATCGCACCGGATGCGACCGAGGAGGCGATCGCGCTTGTGGCAGGGAAGAAGAATTTGCGGCTTCTGCTTGCCGGCGGGTTGCCCGATCCCCGCGCCGGCGGCTTGACGGCAAAGACGGTTGCCGGCGGCCTTCTGGTGCAGACTCGCGACAACGCGGTGGTCGACGACATGGATTTGCGGCCGGTGACCCGGCGCGCGCCGACCAATGCCGAATTGCGCGATCTAAGCTTCGCGTTCCGCGTCGCCAAGCACGTGAAGTCGAACACGATCGTCTATGCCAAAGACCTGGCGACGGTCGGCATTGGCGCCGGCCAGATGAGCCGCGTCGATGCCGCGCGCATAGCGGCGCGCAAAGCGCAGGACGCCGCGCGCGAAGCCGGACTGAAAGAGCCTGCCACCAAAGGATCGGTGGTCGCTTCCGACGCTTTTTTCCCGTTTGCCGACGGTTTGCTCGTCGCCATCGAAGCCGGCGCGACCGCGGTGATCCAGCCCGGCGGGTCGATGCGCGACGATGAAGTGATCGCTGCCGCCGACGCCCACGGCATCGCCATGGTCTTCACCGGCACGCGGCATTTCCGGCACTAGCGTAGAAGGCGCGTCGCTGCGCGCGTTACCTCAGATCGAGCCGCTAATCCACTGCTCGAGCTTCTGCTTCGGCTGGGCGCCAATCTGGCGCGATGCCAGCTGGCCATCCTTGAACAGCATCAAGGTCGGAATCGACATGATCCCGTATTTGGCCGCCGTGCCGGGGTTTTCATCGACGTTGAGCTTGACGATCTTCACCTTGCCATTGAGCGAGTTGGAAATCTCTTCAAGCGCGGGTGCAATCATCCGGCACGGACCGCACCATTCCGCCCAGAAATCAACGACGACAGGACCGCTCGCCTTGAGCACGTCCTTCTCAAACGTGGCATCGGTTACTTTCTCGACCATGGAATACCTCGTCTTTCAGAGAGTCGTCGGTTCCGGGAAAAGCGCAGAATCGGCTGCCCAAATGAATCGGGCGCTGAACGTATGAATGCGTTGCTCGGGCGTCAAGCCGCGCTCACCGGAGCGTGACAGCGCTGCGTTTCGTGCCGCCTGAGCTCAGCCTCAAGCGCGGGATCGAGCGTTGACGCGGGAATTTCCAGCAAAAGCGGACCGGCCGTGAAAATGAGCCCGGCCCGCACATTTTTGCCCGGATAGATTCGCATCAGGACCGCGCGATAGAGCGCCAATTGGGCGATATAAGCGGGCGGCACGTCGTCGAGGCGGTCCGGCACGAGGCTATCGGTCTTGTAATCGACGACGAGGACAGCCCCCTCGGTGGCGATCAGCCGGTCCACTTGCCCAGCGACAAGAATGGGTTCGCAATTTGGCCGCGAAATTCGGCCGACAATCGGCACTTCCGGCCGGCTTCCCGCGACGAAGACATCCGCAAATTTGTCGTCTTCGAGAATTGCGAGAACGTGCCGGGCGATTTCGGCGCGCTCGTCCGGCGAAAGGTCCCGGGCAGCGTTGCCGAGATAGTGCTCAAGCGCCGACTTTCGCGCCGCCGGCGCAATGTCAGGCAGCGACTGCATCAGCCGATGCACGGCCTGTCCGCGCAGCAATGCCTTCTGCCGATCGACGGCGGTGCCCGGCACCGTTCGTGCGATCTCCGCGTCAAAAGCCGAGGAGGGCGCCAATGGCGCAGGCCGCGGCGCGTGAACGGGCGCGGCTTGGCGCAGCCACGATGGCAATTCCGGCTCTGCGGTTCTGACCGGCGCGGCCGCCGGCGCCGCTGCTACGGATTCCGCCGCAGTCTGGCGGAAGCGCAGAACCTTCTCGCCGCCGTCGGTCTCTTCGACCAAATGCGGATCGAGCGCGGCGCGGACGAGATCGTACCAGCAACCGTCCGGTCGCCTTCTTTCGCCGTCGGCGCCGCAGATGATCAAGCGGTCCGCGGCGCGTGTCATCGCCACATAGAGGAGCCGGCGATATTCGTCACGGGCTTCAGCGAGCGCCGCTAGCCGCGCGCCCGCCACGGCGGACGAGTCGTCGGCTTTTCTCCCTGCCCAGACCACGGCACCGCCGGAGAGCGCGAGCAGCCGCGGTTGCCGCGGTCCGGCCGGCGGGGTCATGGTGTCGGCCAAGATCACCAGCGGCGCTTCGAGACCCTTGGCGCCATGCACGGTCATGACGCGGACCTCGTCGCGGGCGATCTCCATGTCGCGCTTCACTTCCGCGCGCGCCTGACGCAGCCAGGCGAGAAAGCCCTGCAGCGATGGCGTCTCGCGGCGTTCATATTCAAGCGCCAGATTGAGAAACTCATCGAGCGCATCATTGGCCTCGGGGCCGAGACGGGCGAGAAAGCGGCGCCTGGCGCCGCGCGCGCCGAGAATCTGCGCGTAAAAATCGAACGGGGTCTCGCGCTTGGCCAGTTCGGTGAACTCACCGAGGCGCGCCGCCGCCTCCGCGAACAGCGGCGTGTCGCCGGCGCTGCGGCTGAGCGCGGTATGCAGCGGCAATGGTCCGCGATTCCAGGCGAGCGCAAACAGATCGTCGTCGCTAAAACCGAACAGCGGACTACGCAATACCGTGGCAAGCGCAAGATCATCGTCCGGCAACAGCAGCGCGTCGGCCAGCGCCATCAAGTCCATGACCGCAATATGCTCGGTGAGCATGAGGCGATCAGCGCCCGCGACGTCAACATTTTCATTCTTCAAGGCGCGGATGATGGCCTCGAACAATTCGCCGCGCTGGCGCACCAGTACCAGCACGTCGCCATAGCGCAAAGCGCGGCCCTCTATCCCGGCCGGCTCGCGCGCTTCGACGAGCCGTCGCACAGTGCGCGCGATCCGCCGTGCCAGCCGCACCCGCGGGCTGGTTTCACTGACCTGATCGAACGGCGCGTCCCAGCCGTCGATCTCGGCGCTTTTCTCCGGTTCGACCGGCTCCCAGATCTCAACCAGACCGGGAGGCGCGGCAGGCAGCGCGATATGCGGGGGAAATCCGTCGGTGTCGGACGAGACGCTCGCCGCAATGGCTTTATCGCTAAAGACGGCATCGACGGCGGCAAGGATGTTTGCTCCGGAGCGGAACGAATGCTTGAACTCGCGAAACACGAAGCTCCGCCGTCCCGCTTGATGCGCGCGCTCGAAGTGGCGGCGCATTTCGGCAAATTCCTTCGGCGCGGCGTTCTGGAACGAATAGATCGACTGTTTCTCGTCACCGACCGCGAATACGGTTCGCGTTGCCGGCCGCGCGCCGGCGCCGGCGGTGAATTCGGCAACTAGGTTGCGCACGATCTGCCATTGCTTGCTGCTGGTATCCTGCGCCTCGTCGATTAGAAGATGGTCGACGCCGAAGTCGAGTTTGTAATGAACCCAGGCGGCGTCGACATTGCTGAGAAGCGCGAGCGATTTGTCGATCAGATCGTCGTAGTCGACGAGACCGCGGCGATCTTTCTCGCTTTGATAACGGCGCAAAATCTCGTGCACGATGGTGAGCAGCGCGGCCGAGCGATCCCGGCAAATCACGGCGCGAAGCCGCTCCAACAGCGCACAGACGCGCGCCTGTTCGGCCGTGAGCCGTTCAACAAGGCCCTTATCTTTGATGGCCTGCGTAACGATCGACCGCCGCGCGGTGCGTTCGTTCGCGGTGCAGAAAATCTCGAGATAGGCATCGACGCGGTCGGATCGCGGCAACGCGGCAAGCTGCCGAAACCGGCGCGCTTGGTCGCGATCACTTTTGACGCCTTGTTCGAGCGCCGCCGCAACCGCCGGCCATTCGTCCGAATTAATCAGCGACCGCGTGAAGAATTCGTCCCCGATGCTGTCGCGGGTTTCGTCGGCTTCAAGCCCAAGTTGTCGCGACATCGTCGCGATTGCCGCTTCCACGCCGCCGCTAACGATGACCCAGCGCGCGACGGCCTCGTGCGCCGTTATCGCTGCCCGGATGGCGTCGCGGAAGCTCTGATCGGACGCAGCGGTGATGGCCGCTGCCAATGCACGGCCGATTGGGCTCTCCGGAGCTCGCGCTGCCTCAAGTAACAAATCGAGCGTCAATCGTTCCAAAAGCTGTGTCTGTTCGGTCTCATCCAGCACGTCGAAACGCGCGGCGACATTGGCTTCGAACGGAAACTGGTGGAGAAGCTGCGTGCAGAACGCGTGGATCGTCTGCACTTTCAGCCCGCCCGGTGTCTCCAGCGCCCGGGCGAACAAACGCCGTGCCAAAGCGCGGCGGGCGGTGTTAGGCGCGATCTCGGAGCGGGAACTGATTGCCTCGTCGAGCGCGGCGTCGTCGATCGTGGTCCATTCGGCAAGCGTGTCGAACACGCGCTTGGCCATATTGGCGGCGGCAGCCTTAGTGAAAGTGATGCAGAGAATTTTCTCGGGCGCGACGCCTTCCAAGAGCAGGTTGATGACGCGCTGCGCCAAGACATGCGTCTTGCCCGATCCGGCATTGGCCGCGACCCAGGCCGAGACCGCGGGATCGGCGACGGCGCGCTGCAAATCACGAATCTGCAGCGGGATGACGTCCGGTTTGATCATTCGCCACCAAAAAAATCATCCGTCACGCCGCCCGAGCTCGACCATTCCTTCACGCGTGCGAGATGATCGTAGTCGCCGTAGTGCGTGCGCCACATCGGATGGACCAGCGAGCGATACGGCGTGTTGTCATCGTCGAAAAGCTGCGCAAGCTCCGTCAGCTTGGCCAAAGCGCGATCGGCCTGGCTGTCCGGAGTGGTTCCGTCCTTGAATTGGATGGGTTTAAGTTCACCGGCAGGGTCGCCGCCTCTTAACTGGACGTAGAGCAATTCGGCAACCGAGCCGCCGGCCGCGATCCCGTCAAAGCCGCCGTTGCGCAGCATCGCCGCTTCCAATGTGAGCTGCGGGGCGAGGCCCGTGCGCACCTGCTTTTCGGTACGCGCCGCGCCAGTCTTGTAATCGAGGATCACGTAGCGGCCATCGCGGCAAAGTTCGATCCGATCGGCAACGCCGCGCAGCATGAACGTGCCGTCGCGCAGCGCAATCGGAATCTTGCCGCGCGTTTCCGCGGTGAGTGAAACGATGGCTCCGCGGCGCTCGGCTTCCCAGCGCGCGAACCAGTGCGCGATGCGGATGAATCGCGGCCACCAGAACGCGCGGGCCTCCGGAAAATCTTCCAATGCGGCAAAGTGCGGCTCACCCAACCCAATCAGCGCGCGGACCGGATCACCGGGCAGCTCTTTGGCATAACGCTCGGTAAATTCGGCGATGGCGGCATGAATAATGCTGCCGCGCTCGGCTACGCCAGGTTCGGTATCGACGGGATCGAGGGGGCGCAGCCGCAACACATGTTTGGCGTAAATCGTATACGGATCGCGCAACCAATCCTCGATCTCGGTGACCGACAGAGTTTTCGGTCGTGCCGCGCGCGGCGGCGTGGGCGCGGGCTGCGGCGCCGCCGCTATGCGTTCGGGCCGGTCCAGCTCCCGCGCCCAGGACAGATAACTATCACCACGAGTCACAGCCTCGTCCCAGCGGGCGCCGGCCAGCGCCGCAAGGCGCTGGATGAAACGCGACGGCATCGCCCGCGCGCCGCCCATCTTAGCAGCGCCGCTGAGCACCCCATCGCGAGCGTTGACGAGCTGGGCGAAGTCGTGAGCGCTAAGGCCGATGCGCCGTTCCGGCAGATCGAGTCCAAGCGCAAGCCGCATCCGCCGGCTGAGCCAGGCATCGGAATTGGTCTCTGGCGGCCACCTCCCCTCGACCAGGCCGCCGAGTACGACGCGGTCGCTCTCGGTGAGGCGGGCTTCGAGCAGACCAAAAATGCGCACCTGAGCGCCGGTCGCCGCGGGCTGCCGCACGACTTTCCCCATGAGCAGCCCCTTGAATAATTCCACATACTCGGATTTCACAAGCCGCAACTGCGCCGCAGCGCTGCTGGCCGCGAGCTCGTCGAACGCGTCCGCGAGTTTCATTCCTTCTGGACCGAGAAACGCCGCCGCCACATCGCGCTGTTTCGACAGCGCGGCAAGCACGGCGTGGTGCCGTCGTGCAAACTCGGCAAGCGGGTATGAGGCGTCGTCCATCGCCTCGAGTGGCTCAAGGGCGGTTGTGAGCTGCGCGATCAGATCGGCTGCCTCGGCAAGCGCGTCGTCAGTCAGCGTCGTACGCCGATCGGACGGATGCAGCTCACTCGCTTCGCCGCGGCGGAATTTGCCGAGCTGCACTCGAAAACTCTCCAGCGCGCGCGACAAGCCACGCGTTCCAGGACGCGGCCGCGGTCCACGCAGGATCGTGCGTTCAAGGACTGCGATCGCGCGCTCATGCCGCTCGAAATCAAGACGCAGCAGCGGATGTTTGAGGAGCGCCAGCGAATCGACCGGGGCGGCGCCTCGCAGCGCGGCGAGCGCGGCCAGCTGAGCAAAGACACCGGCCGGTGTATCGGCGAGCGTTTCGCCGCCTGAGTCTTCCGCGGTGATATCCCAGCGACCCAGCGCGGCGGCGACGCGGCGCGCCAATCCCCGATCCGAAGTGATAAGAGCGGCAGTCTTTTCGTCTTGCACCGCCTCGCGCAGCGCCACTGCGATGGCAATCGCTTCTTCCTCGGGATTGGCCGCTTCGATCATGCTTACATTCGTCAGCGCCTCAGTCATGTGCGCGGTAAAGCCGGCGTCGGCAGCATTCGCGCGCCATTTCTCGGTTGCGTCCGCGGGCCGCAGGGCCTCCGAGATCAGCTGTTCGCGCCCGCGTGCCGGAGCCAAGGCGACCACCGCGTCGCGCCTTACCCCCATGCGGGCCAACAGCGCTTGCATCGCGAACTGAGGATGTCCCGGCGCCGGAGCGACGCCTTTGCTTTCGTCGCCTGCAATCAGCCGCCAGCCGTCCTCGTCGAGTTCGGTATCGAGCCCTGGCAGCACCACAGCACCCTGCGGCAGTCGCGCGATGGCGGCGATCAAGTCGGCGGTTGCCGGGATCGATCCGGTCGATCCGGCAACAATCACCGGCCCGTCCGGCTTGCGCGCGAGCCGCGCCGTCTCGGCTTTAATCAGCGCGTCGCGGCGGGCCATCGGTTCCATCGCCTGCGCTTCGCGCAGAACCTCCGGCCAGCGTTCGCGCGCGATTTGCAAAAAGCGCAGGGTGAGCTGCCAAAACGCGTCGAACTCGTCAGGCACCAGCTCGTCCAGCCGCTCCCAGGACACGCTACGCGTTGCCATGTCGTCCATCAGCCGGGCGAGGTCATCCGCCAAAGCGGAAGCCGCCGCCGGCGTTTGCGCCACAAGCGGTGTTCCGATCGCGCCGTGGACTTCCGGCGATTGCGACCACGCCATCACCAGCCGGGTCAGCAGGAGCTTGCGTTCGAGTCCGCCCAGCGCCCGCGGCAATGCCAATGCATCCGCGGCGATGCCGCCGGCCGCGCTCTCGGCAAAGGCGATCTCGTCTTCATCGATGTCGCCGATGGCGACGATGCGCGGCAGGATTGCACCGTCACCGCGAAGCCGGTCAAGAAACGCATCGCGCATCAGTCGGCAGGCACGACGGGTCGGCAGATAGAGCGTCGTCGAGGAAAGCGCGAGCACATCATCGGCAAAATCGAAGCCGAGTTTGCCGTCGTGCAGTGCCTCGATCAACGTCGGCAAAAACGGCGCCGACGCCGGAATGTTGAAAACGCGCGAAGTCATGTGGGAATCGCGGAAATTGCCGCGACAGTCTAGCAGAGCTTATGCCGTCGCCGCGAGCGCCGCCTCTGCCGCAGCGACTGCTTCCGGCGTGCCGACATGCATCCAGACGCCATCGAGGCGCAAGCCGAACAGGCGTCCTGCAGCCGCGGCGCGATCGAACAAGCGGGTCAGCGCGAACGCGCCTTGCGGAGCGTGCGCGAACAGCGCCGGCGAAAGGATCGCTGCGCCGGCATAGATGAACGGCGCCACTTCGTGTTCGCCGCGCTGCCGCAGCCGGCCGTCGGCGAGCATGCTGTAATCGCCGCGCCCTTGATAGCCAAGGCTGCCAACGCTCGGCGCCAACAACAGAAGCGCATCCATCGCGTTCGTATCGAAGTGTTCCGCCAAGCGAGCGAAGTTTGGCTTAATGCCTTCGAGCCACAGGGTGTCGGAATTGACCAGAAAGAACGGCGTATCGCCGAGCTGCGGCAGCGCCTTGGCGATGCCGCCGCCGGTGCCAAGGAGGTTTTCGCGTTCGTCGGAAATGATAATGCGGGGACGCTTGCGTGCCGCCAAATGCCGTTCCACGGCGTCGGCAAGATGATGCACATTGACGACCGCGTCTTCGACGCCGGCTTCCGCCAGCCGGTCGAGGCCGTAATCGATCAGGGATTGTCCGCCGACAGTCACCAGCGGCTTCGGCACATGGCCGTTATACGGCCGCATGCGCGTGCCAAGGCCGGCCGCCAATACAATCGCGCTTTTCGGCATCATCGCGCTGCCCCATCCACCCCAGTGTCAGCTCGAATCGCCGTATCATAACCCATCCGGAGATGGCACATTTACGGCATACCAGCCTTTAAGCGCCGCCAGTGCCGGATGGGCCATGGATCTTTGTAAATAGCCCCACAGCCGCGGCATATGCCGCAGATATTGCGGCTTACCGTCCCGCCGCTGCAGCCGGGCGAAAATGCCGAGAATCTTGGTCGCCCGCTGCGCCGCCAATGTGGCGTAAAGAAGCGTGAAGCCGCCGGTGTCGAAATTGCGATCCTGGCTTAGGCGCGCGCGCACGTAACGCCCGAGCAGGTTCATTTCCATGTTCTCGGGAACGTCGACGCGCGCGTCCTGCAGTAGCGAGGCAACGTCGTAGGCCGCGGGGCCGATCAATGCATCCTGAAAATCGACCAGGCCGACGCGGGCGATGCCCTCGCGCTGCGGCAGCCACAGCAGATTGGGCGAATGATAATCGCGCAACACCCAAGTCGCCGGCGCTTCCATCGCCGGTTCCAGCGCATTGCGCCACAAGGTCACGAATGCGGCGCGTGCCGCCTCGCCGACAGGCGCACCGGCATGAACGAGATACCAATCGAGTAAGAGCTCGGCCTCAATCAGAAAAGCACCGACGTCATAGCGCGGCAGCCGGTAGTCGAGCGCGCTCGTGACCGGCAGCTGGTTCGGCAGATTGCGCGCGTGGAGCGAAACCAAAAGATCGACGGCGGTCGCGTATCGCATTTCAACAGGCGCCGGCGGATTGCCGCTGACGATGTGCTCGTCGCCCAGGTCCTCCATCAGGATCAGGCCGTGATCGAGGTCGGCGTGCAGGATTTCAGGAGCGGAGAGATCGACCCGGCGCAATCCCGCGGCGAGCGCGATATAGGGCACGATATCCTCGGCGAGATGCGCGATCGCGCTGTACGGCTTGCCGTCGCGAACCGGTGGCCCGTCGGGCCGCCGCGGCGCGTTCATCAAAACGGTGGTCCGATTGCCCGCGGTGAGCCGCTCGAAGATTCGCGTCGACGCATCGCCTTGCATGCGCCGCCGCTGCGCCTCGCCAAATCCGGCCTCGTCGATGAAGCCGCGCAAGAGAGCGATGCGTTCAGCCCGTGCAGCGAACGCGCCATAGCCGGTATAACGAACCTGACGCACATTGGGTCCGGCGCCGGGCGCAAGGGTGAAAGCGATGTCGAGCCGATCGGCCGGCAACGCCTCCGCGGCACGGTCGGGCCATTCCACTAGCACCACTGCGGCGTCCGGCACATCGTCGAAGCCGAGTTCGGCAAGCTCGGCGGCGCTGCCCACCCGGTACAGGTCGGCGTGGACGAGCGTGAAGCGCGGTAGCTCGTAGTTTTGCACAAATGTGAAAGTCGGACTCGGCACCTCGATCGTTTCGTCACCCGCCAGATGACGAATGAGCGCGCGCGCAAATGTCGTCTTTCCGGCGCCGAGGTCGCCGGACAGCGTGACGAGATCGCCGGGTTCGAGCGCGCCGGCGAGGTCCGTTGCGAAGCGCAGCGTCGCCTCTTCGTCCGGCAGTGTCAGGGTGAAGCTTGCGCCCCGGGGCGCTGTCAAAAGCATCGCTGTCCCGCTACTCCGCTGCCGTCAGATTGGCGGTTTCGGCGAGGGGGAAGGTACATGTGACGGTGGTGCCTTGTCCCAGGGCAGAAGTGATCGTCACCTCGCCGCCGTGCAATTCTACAAACGACCGGACCAGCGAAAGCCCGATGCCGGGCCCGCGGTAGCGCGAGCCAAGCGAATGGGTTTCGAACCAGTCGAACACTTTTTCCAACATGTCCGACGGGATGCCGGGACCGCTGTCGGTCACGGAGAACACGATGGCGTCGGGCCGGCGTTCGGCGTGTAAGGTGACAGTCGAGCCGGGCGGAGAGAAATTCAGGGCGTTCGCCAAAAGATTGAACAGGATCTGACGCAGTCGCAGCTTGTCGGCGACGAAACTGCCGATATTGGACGGCGCTTTGATGTCGAGCGTGACGCCGCCACTCACGGTGCGGTCTTGGACGCCTTCGGCCGCGGCCATCATGGTTTCTCGAATATCGACCGAAGCGAGCTCGAGCTGCATGCGTCCGGCATCGATGGTCGCCAGATCGAGGATGTTATTGATCAGCGCCAATAATGTATTGGTTGAAACGGTGATGTATTCGAGATATTCGCGCTGCTTTTCGGTCAAAGGACCGGTTGCCGGATCACCGAGCAGGTGGACGAAGCCGATAATATTCGTGAGCGGCGAGCGCAGCTCGTAGGATACGTGGTGGACGAAGTCGACCTTGATCTTGTCGGCGTCTTCCAGCGCCTCATTGCGTTCACGCAGCGCTCGCTCGACGTTGACTGAATCGCTCACGTCATGAAACGTCACCAGCGTCGCGCCATCGGGTAGCGGTACCGTGCTGCAGTCGATGACCCTGCCGTCACGCCGCTCGATGCGGCCAAGCGTCGCTTCGCGGCTTTCGATCGCGGTGACCGCTTCGCGCAAAGCCCGCCATGCCGACGCATCGCCGTGCAGCGGTTGGCATAAGGCGGAGATTTTTTCGACGTGCGGCCGATCGGACAACGCCCGCGATGACAGCCGCCACATCGCCTCAAAAGCGGCGTTGTGCAGCCGCAGCCGGCCATCGCTGCCGAAAACCGCGACACCCTCGGCAAGCTTGTCGAGCGTTTCGCCTTGAATGTGAATCAGTTCCTCGAAACGGCGTTCCAGATCCAGCCGTTCGCTGACATCGTGAAAAAGATAAGTCACGCCGCCATCGGGATTGGGCGTCGTCACCACGCGCAAAGTGCGCCCGTCGGGCAAATGCCAGGTATGATCTTTGGCTTCAACGGCGCGATAGGCTTCGTGTAGCTGCGACTTCCACTGGCGAAAGTCGCGCTCCTCGGGGAGCTTGCGGCCAATCCGCAACAGTTCGATCACGGCGGAATCGGTGGGCCGCTGATCGAGAAACGCGGCATCGAGGTTCCAGAGCGTGCGATAGGCTTCGTTGTAGAACGTCAATCTGTGACTGGCGTCGAACATGGCGACACCGGTGGGAAGCTGATCGAGCGTGCGGCGGTGCGCGTCCGCGAGCCGCGTGAGCGCACTGCGCATGATTTCGACTTCGGTGGCATCGACGCCGATGCCGGCGCTGCCCGCTTCGGTCACGAAATCGAGCACGTCCAGGGTTCGCTGCGCGCCGCCAATGGCCGCGCGAAGCCGCCCGGAATAGACATGGCCGGCGAGGCGCGCTTGCGCAATCCTTTCACGCGCCGCCTGATCGAGGAGCTCCAGGCGGCGGTCGACCACCTCGGTGCCGCTCTTCGCCTCGACTGCGCGGGCATAGGCGGCATTGACGAAAGTCAACCGGCCGGCCGCGTTTCGGGTCCACACCGGCGAGGGCAATGTCTCCACTACCGCCCGCAACGCCACAGCTTCCGCGGCCAGGTTTTCGTAGCGCTCGAGCAATTCGACAAGTTCGCGCTTGATGCCGCCGGCATCTTTCAGCCGCAGTACCGCGTGCCCCCCGACCGCACGGCCTTGCGCCTCGATCGGGTGTCCTGCAAGCGTACTCAGCGGCATTGAAAACGGCTCACCGCGTGTGCGCAGCGCCTCGACGGCCCGTACCACCGCCGCGGCTTTGCCCGGTTCGAGCCAGTGATCCAAGACCAGCAGTTGTTGCCTGCCAGGAAGCCCAAGCGCCGCCGGATCGCCCTCGATGATGGGCTCGTTGGACGCCGCGGGCCAGTCGATCACCACCTGTGGTTCGGACAACAGCAGTGCCTTGGTGCGATCGGCTGCCTCGCGCAGCGCGACAGCCTCGTCGCGGGCGAAGGCATGGAGCCGGGCCGCACGCCGGCGGCTTCGGACCAAAGCAATCGCGGTTACGATGGCGAACAAGACGGCGCCCGCTGTGAGCGCCAGAAAAACGACTTCATGCTGGGCAAAGCCGGGATGCGAATCAAGCGCGATCTGTTGCAGGGCGGGCGCGGACCGCTCCGCCGCACCGGCCGTCGATGATGCCAGTGCGCCGATTGCGGTTGCCGATCGGCCAATCGCCCGGCCGCGCCCCTGCGGGCAGCACCAGTTCGTCCGGATCGTGTCCGGCATGCCCCTTTGCCTCTGCCGGCCCTCAACCCGCCATTCCACCGGCCGGTCCGCCGCGAGCGAGCCCGCGAATCGTGCAAACTTACTCTTAAGGTGAATCGTGCCGAAAGAGTCCAGATCGTGAACAGGGCGTTTGAATGCGGCCGAATATAAATTTCAGCGCCGCGCCTCCGC
>JBKPIZ010000034.1:0-7111 GCA_046730495.1 Pseudomonadota bacterium | reverse complement strand
CGCTTGGCCGCCGAGCTTGCCTTCGGTGCCGACTTCGCGGGCGACGCGCGTGACTTCGGAGGCAAAAGCATTCAGCTGATCCACCATCGTGTTGATGGTGTCCTTGAGCTCGAGAATTTCGCCGCGCACATCGACGGTGATCTTGCGTGACAGGTCGCCGCGCGCGACCGCGGTGGTCACATGGGCAATGTTGCGCACCTGGTCGGTGAGGTTGCCGCACATGGCATTCACCGAGTCGGTCAAATCCTTCCAGGTCCCGGCGACGCCGGACACGATTGCCTGACCGCCGAGCTTACCATCGGTGCCTACCTCACGCGCCACGCGCGTGACTTCGGAAGCGAATGAGCGCAGCTGATCGACCATCGTGTTGATGGCCTCTTTCAACTGCAGGATCTCGCCGCGCACGTCGACGGTGATCTTTTTCGACAAGTCGCCGTTGGCCACCGCGATCGTCACTTCTGCGATGTTGCGCACCTGCGCGGTGAGGTTCGACGCCATCGAGTTGACGCTCTCGGTCAGCTCCTTCCACACGCCGGTGACGCCGCCGACTTGTGCCTGGCCGCCAAGCTTGCCTTCAGTACCGACCTCGCGGGCAACGCGCGTCACTTCCGAGGTGAACACATTGAGCTGCTTGATCATTGTGTTCACGATCTCGGCCGAGCGCAGGAATTCACCCTTGAGCGGACGGCCATCGACGTCGAGCTGCACGGTCTGCAGGAGATCGCCTTGCGCGACTGCCGCAACGGCGCGCGTCACTTCCGTCGTCGGCCACAACAGATCGTCGATGAGCGAATTGACGCTCGACTCCATTTCGCCCCAGGCGCCGTCGGAAAGCCCCAAGCGCACGCGTTGCTTGGTACGGCCTTCGCGGCCCACGACCTGACCGACGCGCTCGAGCTGCTGCGCCATGCGCTGGTTGGTGGCGACGATGTCGTTAAAGGTGTCGGCGACCTTGCCGATGAGACCGATTCGATCACCCGCCATGCGTACTGAGAAATCGCCCACCCGCATCGCCTGCAAAGCATGAAGAAGTTCGTTCAGCCCCTGTTCGTTCAAGCCGTTGGCATCGCCGTTGACGTGGCGTTCGCCGGTGACGGCGGGGCCAGTGGAAACGTCGGCTTGCTTGGCGCCGACAACGTCTTCAGCGATCCGCATAGAGAGCTCCAAATGCAGGCGATTGGGAGGGGCGGCGCATACTGGCTACCGCCGGGCTCCGATACATGATTGGCGATCTGAGCACGCAGGTCAAAGGACGCAGGATCAGGAACGCGACATTAAGGGTGAGCGGGACTGAAGCGGATTCGTCAACGCCGCCAACGAGCTTCTGTCGTCCGGCGAAGGGTGGGCTGGTTCCAAAAGCTGCAGCGGCCGCCGAGCGCGCGGCTCGTGGCCAAAAATCTCGCAACCGACGTGCAAACCCCCTCCCGTGTCGGGCCTCGGACCTTTAGTGCTTGCACGCAAACGCCGCTAAGTGCCCTTTGTTCCGGCGAATTTCGGGTCCAGGCGCAAAATAGTACTTAGTTCCAGGTGGCCGGGGTGCGACTCACAAGAACAGCCCTATTTCAGGCCCCCCTCGGCGAGGCGATCGGGCGCTGCGCGGCGGGGAATGACCTAATCGAGACAGCGCCAGTCGACATCGGCGACGCCGTTTCGGCGACTGAGTTCGTCCACGACAGGGGGGATGGTGGCCTCGGACCGGAGCCGTGGTTTACTGACCCTTAAGGTAACCGTCCGGGTGCCAGAGCGGGTCCGGAGGTTGATGTCGCGAACGGTAATCGCTGCCGCTTCAAGCTGGCGCCGGATTTCGCTTTCGCTTGGTCCGCCGGGCTCTAACGTGAGCGCGAGTGAGGCATGTTGCTCGACCGACATGAAGTTTTCGAACCAACGCAAGCCCGACAACACAAAAACCCCGATCGCAGTTGCCAGCCAGCCAAGGAGCATCTGGCCGCCGCCAAAACAGAGGCCGACAACCGTGACGTACCAAAGCGTGGCCGCGGTGGTGACGCCAAGGATAAGGCTGCCACGCCGCAAGATCGCGCCGCCCCCGATGAACCCGACGCCCGTCAATATCCCGAGCGGTAGCCGCATCAGGTCATTTGTCACAAACGAATCAGTTGGCTTGCCTGCGAGCGGCAAAAGATAGTTCATCTGCAGCATCGCGACCGATGCTGCCATGCAGACAAGGACCGTTGTCCGCAGGCCGGCGGCCTTACTGCGCTCGCCGCGGTCGTAACCGATGATCGCGCCGGCAATAAGCGTACAGACCAACCGGATGACGAGGTCCACCCAGGTCAGTTCCACCGGCATCGCAGTGCCAACTATCGCGGACGAAAATAGCGAATCTGCCATATTGAATGGAACGCGCATCCTGCCCTTGCGGTTTCTGTGCCACCCGCAGACCTCTGCTGCCCCTCAATCACGGGCTTTCTCCGCGCCGCCGCGGCAGCTAATCGTCTGCAAATGCAACCGCAGCCAAACCCCGCAACGCAAGATGCCGTTTTCGAACTGCTGGGCAACCCGGCAACCTATCGCCTCCCCGCCGCGGCAAAGATAGTCCGCCACCAGACTCACGCGGCGATCGTCTTTCTCGCCGAGGACCGCGCGCTCAAGGTCAAGCGCGCGGTACGCTATCCCTTTCTCGACTTTTCGAGTCTGGAGAAGCGCAAGGCTGCCTGCGAAGCCGAGCTGGCGATCAACCGCAAATTTGCTCCACAACTATATCGCCGCATCGTCCCGATCACGCGCGAAAGCAATGGCGCGCTCGCGCTGGATGGCAGTGGCGAGCCGGTCGAGTGGGCGGTCGAGATGGCGCGTTTCGACGAGGAAAGCACACTCGATCGCCTCGCCCAACGCAGTGAACTCGACGAGAGATTGCTGGCGAAGCTCGCGATCGCGGTGGCGGCGATGCATGAACGCGCGGAGCCGGTTGAGCCGGCACCGTGGATCGCGGCTCTCCAACAATTCATCGACAACAATACGACGCTCTTCCGGCGGCATCCTGGGCTGTTCCGCGAGGCCGCAGTCATCGACTTGGAACGTCAATCCGTTGCGGCGTTCGAACAGCTGCGTCCGCTTTTGATCGAACGCGGCAGGCAAGGCCTGATCCGTCGCGGCCACGGCGATCTTCACCTCGGCAATATCGCCGTACTCGATGGCGAACCGGTCGCGTTCGACGCCTTGGAATTCGATCCCCTTATCGCCTCGGGCGATCTGCTTTATGACTTGGCGTTCCTGCTGATGGATCTGCTCGAATTCGATCGTCAGGCGGCAGCGAACCAGATATTGAACGGCTATTACGCGGCGGCGCGACGCGACGCCGATTGTGACGGCATAGCCGCTTTGCCGTTCTTCATGTCATTGCGCGCGGCGATCCGCGCAATGACCACGGCATCTCGACTCGATGTGACAAAAGACACCACTGCGCGATCAGCGCGGCGCTATTTCGATCTCGCACTGACGCTGCTCGCACCGGCAAAGCCAAAGGTGCTTGGGATCGGCGGTTTGTCTGGGACGGGTAAAACCGCGTTAGCGCGATCGCTTGCGCCAACGCTTGCGCCAGCGCCAGGGGCACTGGTGTTTCGCTCCGATCTCGAGCGCAAGGCGCTTTATGGTGTCGGCGAGCATGAACGCCTGCCGGCGGCCGCCTACCGCGCCGAAGTTTCGGAACAGGTCTATCGAATCATCATCGACAAAGCGGCGCGGGTAGCGCGCGCCGGCCATTCAGCGATCGTCGATGCGGTCTTTGCTCGCGCGGAGGAACGCGCGGCGCTCGAAACCGCCGCCGCGGCGGCCGGCGTAGAGTTTCATGGACTTTTCCTGATGGCCGATCTGGCAACGCGCGTGCAGCGAGTCAGCGCGCGCACAGGTGACGCTTCGGACGCCGATGCTGAAGTGGCGCGCAAACAAGAAGAGTTCGTGACCGGTCCGATCACCTGGAGCCGCGTCGATGCCGCGGGCTCGCCCGCGCAAACACGCGCCAATGCGCGCGCCGCCACCAACTGAGAGGTAAACCAATCCGATACAAAGCCCGGTTAGGGGACCAAAACCGCAGCGCCATGCAGGCGCCCGCTGCGCAGATCGGCAAGCGCTTCATTGGCGCGAACAAGGGGATATGAAATCGTTTGCGTCTGAATTCCCGCTTTCGGCACGATCCTGAAAAATTCCTCACCGTCTTGTCGGGTAAGATTGGCGACCGATTTGATCTCGCGTTCCTGCCAAAGAATGTCATAGGGGAAACTTGGAATATCACTCATGTGAATGCCGGCGCAGACCACGCGGCCGCCTTTGCGAACGGCCCGCAAAGCCGCGGGCACGAGCGCCCCAACCGGGGCATAGATAATGGCGCAATCGAGCGGTTCCGGCGGGGCGTCCTGCGAACTTCCCGCCCAACAGGCCCCAAGCTTTTTGGCAAAAGCCTGCGCCGCGTCGTCGCCATGTCTGGTGAACGCAAACACGTCGCGGCCCTGCCAGCGCGCGACTTGAGCGATGATGTGCGCGGCGGCGCCAAAGCCGTAGAGCCCAAGCTTCGCGCCGTCGCCCGCGATGTGCAGCGAACGCCAGCCAATCAACCCCGCGCACAAGAGCGGCGCGGTCGCGGCATCGTCGCCGTCTTCAGGCAACGCGAACACGTAGCGCGCATCGGCAACCGCGTGGGTGGCATAGCCACCGTCGCGCGTATAGCCAGTGAACAAGGGGCGATCGCAAAGATTTTCCCGCCCATTGCGACAGTATCGGCATTGCCCGCAGGTTCGGCCGAGCCAAGGCACACCGACGCGCTGCCCGACGTTAAGCGCATTGACGCCGTCGCCAACCATATCGATGCGGCCGACGATTTCGTGACCGGGCACGATGGGAAGTTTGGGATTGGGCAGTTCACCATCAACGATGTGCAAGTCGGTGCGGCACACCCCACATGCCGCCACGCGAACTCTGACCTCGCCAATCGCCGGCCGTGGATCGGACGATTCCACAAGCCTGAGCGGCGCGCCCGGCCGCTCCAGCACCATTGCCCGCATGTGAGCAATTCCATTGCGCCGCTTGCGCGCGGGAAGCGGCACCGCGCGTCAGCGCGGCGGTATCCTACGGCGCGACAGCGAGCCGACCAGAGTTCGCTAGGCTCGGCACCATGCGCGCTCGCAAAATTCTGGATTGGTTTTTTCGCATGAGCGCAATGGCGGAATTGGCGATCGAAGTCGGATTGCTGTCACCAAGCTTCAGGATGGCCATCAAGCACCGCGCCAGTTCCGATTGGCGCTCGCACGCGTCCAGCATGCCAAGCGTAGGATCAAATTCGACATAAGCCCATGCCTTCGCAAAGGCAGTGCTTAAAATCTCGGTTTCGGAGGAATCGAAAACGCTTCGCTCGAGTTCAAGCGAACTCACGGCCTCCGCGGTCGCGACCGTATCACGACGCGCGCTGTGCCGAATGACTTCCGCCCGGGCGGGTATCAAGAGACTCTCCCCTGTTACCCCCGACCCCCCAGCAGCGATATTCGATACTATCGCAATAAAAGTTGCTGTCACCAAGGACACAGTCAATTTTTGTGAATATTGCTTGCGACGCCGCCAATGCTGCGGTGCAGCTATGCCGATAACCGTTTGTCCTTCAAACGAATGCCCGAATGCGCCGCCGTCACTATGGCTGAGATGTTGTCATTCAAGCGTCGCGCGCTGGCCGCAAACGAAGGTAGTCGGCGCGCCACCAGTTCGCTCAGTCGCGTGGTGGCACCGGGGCCCAGCATGCGCTCGAGACCGGCGCGGTATTCCGGAATATTGCTCCATTCCGTCACCGTCGAATCGGTGATCTCAACATGATATTGCAGTCCATAGGCATGCGGCCCATAGCGGAACGCTTGGACCGGGCACGACGAATTCATGGCAAGAACTTCCGCGCCGTCCGGAAGCTGGGAAATTTCCGCGCCGTGCCATTGAAATGTCTCCAGTGGCACCGCAAAGCCGGCAAATAGCGGGTCTTGCCGGCCCGCTTCGGTCAAAGCGACCTCGCCCAGACCGATCTCCTGCTGGTCCATTAGCCTGACGACGCCGCCGAGCGCAGCCGCAAGCAATTGATGGCCGAGGCAAACGCCG
Source organism: Pseudomonadota bacterium (assembly GCA_046730495.1). Classification (GTDB taxonomy): domain Bacteria; phylum Pseudomonadota; class Alphaproteobacteria; order Rhizobiales; family Xanthobacteraceae; genus BOG-931. Next base: position 1,024 of record JBKPIZ010000034.1, on the reverse strand, counting down.
AGGAAAGGCCGACCGAGATCCTGGACCCAATGCCGGATTGCCGCCTTCTCGGATCCAAGCCAAGGGTAGCGATCCTCCTGCCAGACATCCATTGGCCCGCCCATCACGACCAGCAGATCGAAATTATCCGGGTCTGGAATGACTTCGCCCGCATCCAATTCGACGGTGCACCATTCATCACCGTTGTCCCGCCAGAGTCGGCAAAAAGCACCCGGATGCTCCACCGGGACGTGCTGGAAAACCAGAATGCGCATGAGGGTATCCCGTCAACAATCAGCCAAGGCAACAGACAAGCCAAAACAGCATGAAAGAAGGCCGTGCCAGGCGGAAGGGCTTTGCGTCCCGGCCGGTCAGGCTGCCTTGCGCTTCGCAGAAGGCTGCCCCGTAAGTGCAGCCTGCGAGCAACGATCGGAGACGTCTTCCATCCAGGATGCAGCCTCTAACCAGGTTGCCGCAAGATTGACGTAGCACAGGCGGACTTCATCGGTCTGCGCTTCACGCGCCCAGCCGAAACACTCTTCGGCCATTCGACGATACTCCTGGGACGTTATCATCGTGCCCTCCCCCACTGATGCGGAAGCGCATCATTATTTACGCGGGAGCGCACTATCTTCTGCGCGCCGGTACCTAAAATTCCGTGCCGACGCTCTGCGCGCGTCAATAACTATAGCGCAGGAGTTGGCGCCCCTACTGTACGTCGGTCGACTCTCAAGATACGAGGCGAAGAGCGGCGTAATGATTTCTTTGTCTGCGGCAGTCCGACGGTGAGATTTCACCAATCAAGTGAGTTCGCTAAGGATATTTAGGCTTGATCGCTGCTATCTTTGCAATTTCCTTATCTGAGATTCTCACCAGGTCGCCGGTTCGGAAGCGCATCAGAGGAGCTGTTGGAGCACTTCGGTCGCTTCAGCAAAACGCGGCACCGCGAGCATCACCACCAGGCTGAGCAGCAGTCCGGCAATGCAGATCGCCGCCAAGGCCACCAGGTCGGGGTCGGTAATAATCGAAGCGACGCCATCCCAGA
>JBKPIZ010000033.1:0-2274 GCA_046730495.1 Pseudomonadota bacterium | reverse complement strand
GGCATGGGCCTTGTCGCCTATCATCTTATTCAATTCTCTCGCGAGGTGTTTCGTGGCGATCAAAATGCCTCGTTTTATTCTGCGCGAACACGCGCACTCACGCCGCCGATCAGGTCCGAGACTAAGGCAGCGTCAGCGATTTCCGCTTAGAGGGATGAAGCGGACCTGCCTTGGACACTTGACGATATCCGCTTTTGGCACAAACATCCCAATGCGCTTAGCCAATGTCCGCTTTTGGGGGTAAAGCGGACACCGGACTGACGAGGCTCAATGTCTGCTTTTGACCCAAAGATGGGATAATCGGCCGGCGTTCTTGTGGATAGCTGAAGATTTGGGGTGCTGCGCTTCAGGCTGATGGTGAAACGAGGTCCGTGTGTACGGCCTCAAGCATCAGAAGGAGAAGCGCAGCATGGATCATTTTGCCGGACTGGACGTGTCGGTCAAGGAGACCAGCGTCTGCATTGTGGATGATACGGGCAAGATCGTTCGGGAAGTGAGGGTCGCGAGCGAACCCGAAGCACTGTTGGCGGTGCTGACGAATCCCGCCTACCACTTCAAACGGATTGGGTTGGAAGCCGGGCCACTGTCGCAATGGCTTTACAGTGCTCTTGCTGAAGCGGGCTTGCCGGTGATCTGTGTCGAGACGCGGCACATGCGGGCGGTATTGAAGGCGCAAATCAACAAGACCGACCGTAATGACGCTCGCGGCATGGCACAGATGATGCGGGTAGGACTTTACCGTCCGGTCCATGTGAAGACGTTACGAAGTCAGAAGCTGCGGATGCTGCTGACCCATCGCAAGCTGCTGCAGTCGAAGGCCATTGCCATCGACAATGACCTGCGCGGCACTTTACGCAACTTCGGTGTCAAGGTCGGCATAGTGGGAAGCGCTAGGTTCGAGGCGCGCGTCAAGGAGCTGATCGAGAACTTGCCCGACTTGGCTGTGCTGGTTGAACCGTTGCTTGTTGTCCGCCGGGTGCTTCGCGAACAGCTCGGCATCCTGCACCGTCGCTTGCTGGCCGTCGTCCGAGACGACGACGTGTGCCGACGCTTGATGACGGTCCCTGGTGTCGGCCCCGTCGTTGCGTTGACCTATCGCGCCACCGTCGACGTGCCCGCTCGCTTCCGGAAATCCAAGTCAGTCGGGGCGGTGTTTGGACTGACGTGCGCCAAGTACCAATCGGGCGAGAACGAGCGAACCGGCGTGATATCGCGATGCGGCGACGAGATGATGCGGACCATGCTCTACGAGGCGGCCCAGAGCATGCTGTTCCATTCGACAAAATGGTCCTGGCTCAAAGCTTGGGCGATGAAAATTGCCAGGCACCGCGGGATGAAGAAGGCGATCGTGGCTTTGGCGCGCCGGCTGGCCGTGATCATGCACCGGATCTGGGTTGACGGCACCGAGTTCCGCTGGACCAGGGAAGTCGCAGCGGCATGAGAGTAGGTCAATCAATTATTAGGAGAAAACTCGAGCTCCACTGCGTGGTGGAATGATGTCCCTCGCGGGACGATGGATGAGGTGAGTTCGCACGTCCGCTTGAACCCGCCGTCAGTCTGACGGCAAGGTCGACCCAAAGATTGTTCCACCTCGTCTTCGAATCCCATACTGGAAGGGCCTTAGTGCCGAGTCCGAAGAGAAGCGCGAGCCCGCGAGCGACATCAACACACTGCAACGTGGACAGTCTGAAAGTGCTTGACCCCGAACGGCCGATTAGAGAAGCGGACACGGTTCAGTATGATTGCGATCTCTCGGCCGCGGCAAGCTTCAAGAATCGAGAAAAAACTGAGCAGGTCATCGACGCCAATAATCGATCGGAATCGGTGAGATCGGTATCGTGTCCGACGGCCACTCGGCCAGCTGGAAACACGCGTCAATTGGGCACTTCTGTGATAGGGTTATTTGCTGCATCCGCACCCACTTGGCCGAAAGCCCCGTATTTCCGAGCTTTTAGGCCCTGATGCTGTCCCGAGAGGGCTTATTTATGGGACAGAGAGCCGAGGAAAGGGCTTAAAACCGATGGAAAAACCGCATCCGGCGTTTGGGGCGCCGACCGCTGATAATGGGACAGTTGATCCGAGGCGCCCGCCCAAACGGCGCCGCAACGGGGATGTCCGCGCCCGCGAATACCTGACCCAAGCCGAGGTTGAGCGCCTAATTGAGGCCGCTACCGATAACCGCAACGGCCACCGCGACAGCACCATGGTGCTAATCGCTCACCTCGGAGACGTTCCCAATTTTGCGCTGGACTGCCGCGTGCCCGGTGCGGCTCC
>JBKPIZ010000032.1:0-4458 GCA_046730495.1 Pseudomonadota bacterium | reverse complement strand
TGCTCACGGCGAATTCGTCATGCTCGGCATGTATGTCGCGTTTCTCGTCGTCGTGTGGATCGGCGGCGGTCCCGCGATCTTCACGCTGGCGGCGGCCTTCGCGCTGCTTGTGCTCGGCATCGCCATTTATCTGTCGCTCATCCGCCATGTGATCCGCGGTCCGATGCTGGCGCAGATTCTCTCGACCTTCGGTCTGGCTTTGTTTCTTCGCTACACGGCGTTCTATATTTTCTCTGCCAATTTCGTCTCGCTGCCGCAGACCTGGCTCGCCGGCACCATCAATCTTGCCGGCATATACTTGCCGGTGGCGCAGCTCGTCGGCGGCGTGCTTGCCATCATCCTGACGCTCGCCCTGCATGTTTTGCTCACCCGCACAGTGATGGGATCGAGGCTTCTGGCGGTGGCCGAAGATCGCGCCGCCGCGATGCTGATGGGCATTCGTCCGGATCGCATGCAGATGCTGGCCTGGGGATTGTCCGCGGGCGCCGCCGGGATCGCTGGCGCGCTGATGGCGACCGCCTATCCGTGGTCGCCGTCGGTCGGCGAGACTTTCGGCCTGATCGCATTCGTCGTGGTCGCGCTCGGCGGTTTCGGCAGCGTGCTCGGCTCGCTCTATGCCGGCCTCATTATCGGATTGATCCAGGCGATGTCCGCCTTTTGGCTTGGCGCGATCTATAAGGACATCGTCGTCTACGGGCTGTTCGTCGCGCTGCTCTGGTTCCGGCCGCAAGGATTGATGGGGAAGGCGTGAGCAAAATTCTGTCCCCGCGCCTGGTCATTGTTCTGCTCGCGGCAGCGCTGCTCGTCTATCCGCTGGTGCTGTCCGGTGCGTTCTACCGCGATATCGGCGTGACGTTCCTGTTGGCCGCGATCTCGGCATCGGCGTGGAACATCGTCGGCGGTTATGCCGGCCAGGTCTCCGTCGGTCACAGCATGTTCTTCGGGCTCGGCGCCTACACGCCGCTGTTGTTCTACACGCAGTGGGGCTGGCCGCCGATGGCCGCCATCCCGGTCGCGATCGCGCTCTCGATCGGGCTTTCGATTCTGATCGGCATGCCGACCTTCCGGCTGACCGGACATTATTTCAGCATGGCCACCATCGCGGTCGCCGAGTTGATCCGGATTTTCACCGGTACCTGGGATTTTGTCGGCGCCGCGATCGGCCTGCAGGGCCCGGCAATTGCGCGCAGCTGGTGGGATCTCACCTTCCGCAGCGAACTGCCTTACTATTATCTCTTCCTGGTGGTGCTGGCGTTTTTGCTCGCAGTCACGAGTTTTATCGAGCGCCGCCGCTTCGGCTTTTACCTGCGCGCCATCAAGGCGAACGAGCGCGCCGCTCGCAGTCTCGGCGTGCCGGTGCGGCGCACCAAAATGCAGGCGCTGGCGCTCTCGGCCGCGTTCACTTCGGTCGCCGGCTCGCTCTATGTGATCAAGACCGGTTTCATCGACCCCGACAGCGGTTTCGGCATCCTCATCTCCGTGCAGATGGTGATCATCGCCGCGCTCGGCGGCGCCGGCACGCTGTTCGGGCCGCTGGTCGGCGCGCTGATCCTCATCCCGCTGCAGAGCGCGACCAACACGTGGTTTGGCGGCGGCGGCTCGGGACTGACCTACATTCTCTATGGCGGCATCATCGTGCTGATTGCGCGGTTCGAGCCGGGCGGCTTGTTCGATTTGTGGAATCGGCTCGCTCCTGCACTGCGCGGCGCTTTGCGGAAACGGCTCCATGCCTGACGGCGACAAACTTTTGGACGCGACCAATGTGTCGAAGAGCTTCGGCGAATTCCGCGCCGTCGCCGGCGCCGATCTCGCCGTCAATGAGGGCGATATCATCGGCTTGATCGGGCCGAACGGCGCCGGCAAGTCGACATTTTTTAATTGTCTCGCCGGCGGGACCCTGCCGAGCGGAGGCCGGATCATTTTCGACGGCAAGGATCTCACGCGCGCGTCGCCGGAAGCGCATGCGCGCGCCGGCATCGGCCGTACTTTTCAGGTGCCGACCACCTTTGCCGATATGAGCGTCATTCACAATGTGATGGTCGGCGCCTTCCTGCGCCATCCGCATCGCAACGATGCGCGCGACAAGGCGCGCGCCGTGCTTGAACTCACCGGTTTGCGGCCCGAGCAGCCGGCGCGCTCGCTCGGCACGCCGGGCCGCAAGCGCCTGGAAATCGCGCGCGCGCTCGCCACCGAGCCGCGGCTGTTGCTGCTTGATGAATCGCTCGCCGGCCTGACACCGAGCGAATTGCAGGAGGCGATTGCGCTGGTGCGCCGTATTCACCAAAGCGGCATCACTATCGTCATCGTCGAACACATCATGGAAGTGATCATGACGCTGACCCGGCACGTCCTGGTTTTCAATCAGGGTCACGTCATCGCCAGCGGCACGCCCGACTCGGTGGTGCGCGAACCGGCGGTGATCGAAGCCTATCTCGGCCGCAGCCATCGGCGGCCTCCTCCCGATCCCTCTCCCGCCAGCGGGGGAGGCTAGGGTGGGGGCATAAGGAGCACTAATGGCCGAGCTTGCCGTCGAACACCTCGAAGTGCGTTATGGCGACCTCATCGGCGTTGCCGATGTTTCGCTACGCGTCACCCGCGGTCAGGTGGTTGCGCTCCTCGGCTCCAACGGCGCTGGCAAGACGACGACACTCAATGCGGTTGCCGGATTGGTACGCGCTTCACGCGGGCGGATCGTCTGGCAAGGAGAAGAAATCTCCGGCCAGGCCGCCTATGCGATCGTCAGCAAAGGATTGGCGCTGTCGCCGGAAGGCTGGCGCCTCTTCGTTAACCAGAGCGTCGAACAGAATTTGCGGCTCGGCGCCACCGCGTTGCACGACCGTGCCCGCATCGATGCACTGTTCGAGCGCGTCTATACGTTGTTTCCGCGGCTCGCCGAACGGCGCCGCCAGTTGGCCGGCACGCTTTCGGGTGGCGAGCGGCAAATGCTGGCGCTCGGCCGCGCGCTGATGAGCGAGCCGCAATTGCTGATGCTCGACGAGCCGAGTCTCGGGCTGGCGCCGGCCGTGGTCGAGGCGCTGTACGACACGCTCAAGGCGCTGCACCGCGACGGGCTTACGCTCTTGCTCGCCGAACAATCGATTCCGCTGGCGCTCGGCATTGCCGACTATGGTTATGTGCTGCAAACCGGCCGCGTCGCGCTGGAAGGTCCAGCCGCGCGCTTGCAGGGCGACGCGCAGGTTCAGGAGATTTATCTCGGCGTGAGCGCGCGCGTGACGCCGGCGGGATCATGACCGCTTCGCTCCTCGCAATGACGAGATTACCCCGGTCGATATTGATATTGCCTACCGCCCGCGCTCCCACAGCGCTTCGAGGCGACGCCGGAACGCTTTGGGTCTCTCGGCGAACAAGCGGTGGGCGATGCGCGAGGCGCGCTGCGCCAGGGCGGCGGAGCGCTCGGCGCAGGCCGGGGTGAGCCGCGAGCGCCAATGCGCCAGCGGCTGGTGCGGTGCGGTGAGCGCCCGAAGTACTTCGAGATCCTGGCAGCGGCCGAGCCGTTCGCGCAGGCGCTCGGCCTCCTCGGTCCACATCCGGCCAAAGCGCGGCCACAGCGGCTCGACCAATTCCATCTGGTAGCGCAGCTCGACGACACGCTGGCGCAGCGCGTGCAGATCGATCGCATCGGCCGCCGCCCAGTCGGCGGGAATGCGCCGCCGTGCGCTGCGATAGCTGTCGGCGAGCTGCGCGGCGATGGCGGAAAAGTCGAACGGATCGAGCGGCCATGTTTCGATCGCGGCCGATGCCGCATCGAGCCAGGCGAGAAGGGTCTCGCGCAGTGCCGGCGTGAGCACGGCCTGCTCGTTGTCGCCGCGCAGCGCCTCGATGCGGCCGCGCACCGTCGTATTGGAGCGCGTCGACAGCAGCAAAATGCCCTTCTCGCCCAGGCCGTCGAAGGCGTTGAGCGCGGCGGCGCCGTCGCGCGCATGCGCGAGCGAACGGGCATGGTCGCGCGCCTCGCGGCGCCAGCGGTCGGCGTCCGGGATAAAGGGTTCCAACAGCCGCATCAGCGCGCGCCATTGCTTCATGGCACGGCGGAAATCGTGCACCGCCGTCTGGTTGGTGCGCTCCGGATCGGTCAGCGCCAAGCGCGATTTGGCTAGAATGTCGCTGGCGATGGCGCGCAAAGCCGGGCCGATTGCAGCATCGGGCTGCAACGCGGGCTTCTGGTCAGCCGATGGTTCTGCGGGGCCGTGCATGGCAGGAAGGGACTTTAGGCCTAGCCCTATAATAAGGCGAAATATGTGGCTTGCGCACTTCCCTTCTTGGGGGGCGCTTGCTACATCACCGGCCAAGGAAAATCAGGCATTTGCCGCGGGGTGGAGCAGCCCGGTAGCTCGTCAGGCTCATAACCTGAAGGTCGTAGGTTCAAATCCTACCCCCGCAACCACCGCGCGTCCCTATCTCCCTACGATCGAGCCCCCGGCGTCATGGCAAGTAGGC
>JBKPIZ010000031.1:0-2600 GCA_046730495.1 Pseudomonadota bacterium | reverse complement strand
GAAAATATTATTCTTGATGATCGCATCGAGCTCGGGCCGGCCGTTATTGAGCGCGATGCCGCGAAAGCGGCCCCAGTGAAACGGCACGGCGCCGCCGCCGTGCGGGATGATCAGCTTAAGCGTCGGAAAGTCCTTGAACAGATCGGACAGGATCAGCTGCATGAACGCCATGGTATCGGCGTTCAAGTAATATGAGCCGGTCGTATGCATGGCCGGATTGCAGCAGCCGGAAACGTGAATCATGGCCGGCACGTCCAGCGCGACCATTTTTTCGTAGAACGGATACCACCATTTGTCGGTGAGCGGCGGCGCGTTGAAGTAGCCGCCGGACGGATCGGGATTGAGATTGCAGCCGATGAATCCCATTTTCACGCAGCGCTCGAGTTCGGCGATCGCATTCTTTGGCGGCACGCCGGGCGATTGCGGCAATTGACAGACGCCGATGAAGTTCTGCGGAAACAGCGAGATTACGCGCGCGATCAGGTCGTTACAGATCTGCGACCATTCCAGGCTCACACTCTCATCGCCGATGTGATGGCCCATGCCCGAGGCGCGCGGCGAGAAGATCGTCAGGTCGGTGCCGCGCTCGCGCTGCAATTTAAGCTGATTCTGCTCGATGCTTTCGCGGATTTCGTCATCCGACATTTTTAGCGAGGCGCGCGACGGCATTGCTGCTTTGTTGCCCGAGGTCGCCGCCGCGGTCTGTTCTTTGCGAAAACGATGCAGATCCTTGGGCTCGGTAGTGTAGTGGCCGTGACAATCGATAATCATGACAATGCCGTGCCGGGTTTTGTGATGTTTAGACGGCAGATGCTAGGGACCACAGCGCGATTGTCAAACACGCAGCCGCATGCTCTAGGATGCCGCGCCCAGCGAGGGAGACAAGACATGGCTGAACTTCCGCGGCTCAACGGCGTCATTGGCGCGCTGGAAGGGGGCCGGCACGCTTTGACCACTTTCACGCCGGCCGATGTCGAAGCGGCGATCGCGCTCGCCACCGCGAAATACGACGCGGTGGTCTACGAGATGGAGCACAATGCCTACGACATCCGCGCCTTCCGCGACTGTCTGCAATACATGCTCAATCGGCGCCAGATTGCGCAATCCGGATCGCTGGCGCCGGCAGTGGCGCCGTTTGCGCGGATTCCCCCGAATGGCGGCGAAAAAGCGCAATTTCACGCCAAGCAGGTGCTCGACCTCGGCGCCTACGGAATCATCTGGCCGCATGTCAGTACGGTCGATCAGGCCTACAACGCGGTGGCCGCCTGCCGGTATCCGCGCTTGAAGAACAAGCCGCTTTACGAGCCGGCCGGCATCCGCGGCGACGGGCCGACGCAAGCGGTGCGTTACTGGGGGCTTACGCAGCAGGAATATTACGAACGCGCCGACGTCTGGCCGCTCAATCCCAAGGGCGAGATTTTCGTGATCCTGATGATCGAGGACACTGAGGGCATCGCCAATCTGAAAGACATTCTAAAAGATGTGCCGGGGATCGGCGCAATCCTAATCGGCGAGGGCGATCTGTCCCAGGAGCTCGGCTATCCGCGCCAATACGAGCACAAGGTCGTGCTCGACGCTATGGCGCAGGTCGTCAATACCTGCAACGAGGCCAATGTCGTCGTCGGCCATCCGCACGTGGAAGCGCACAATGTCGAGCGCATCGTCAAGGAAGGCTACCGCTTCCTGATGTGCGCCCCGGTGCGCAGCTATGGCCATCTCGACAAGGCGCGCGCGCTGACGGGCAGGGGATAGGTCAGCAGAAAATCAGCCTGTCATTCCCGTTTCGAGACAGTGATGTCTACCCGCCGTAGTGTATTGGCGCTTCTTCTACGGGAAACGTCATGCTTTGGAGCTGCGGTGCGTACGCTGGCTCGGATAGCGGGGAAGTGGCCACGCCGGCGCAAGGTTCGGAGCCACGCCAACAACAAGCTGCTCGGGTAAACCCACAAGCCGTACAGCACGCAATCGGTGGTGTCGCGTTGGTAAGGGCAGCGCATCGATCACGCGCGAATCGAAAGCGAGCACACTCAAGGTGAGCGACGGGATATTCCGGGGCGACCTGCTACAGACTGCCTCGGACGGAACATTGGGCATTACGTTCAACGACACAACAACCTTTTCGCTGCAACCGAACTCGCAAATCACAGTGGACGATTTTGTTTATCAGGAACGCGGCAAGCATAATGTAGCGGCGTTTGAGATCATTAAAGGCACAGTGTCCTTCGTCGCCAGTGCGGTCGCCAAGACTGGCGACATGAAGATCGGCACACCGACCGCAGCAATTGGAATACGCGGTACGACCGGTATCGTCGAAATTCGCACTGCTGCTGTAGCCGGTGGGCCAAGCGAAGTCAGCATAAAGCTTTATCCGGACGCAGATGGCCATGTCGGGACGATCGAAGTTTTTGGCCGTGACGGTTCGCAGCTCGGTGTTTTGACCGGCGGTGCGACTGGATTTCTGGTGCGCATTGCGGCTCCGGGCGCACTACAGCGATTTTCCGCCGTTCCACTGCAAATTTCGCCGCAAGAGCTTGAGCGCGATCGCGGGTTTGTCCGGCAAACTTTTTCTGTGCAACAAATAGGTCGGCGTATCAATTTAC
>JBKPIZ010000030.1:0-7648 GCA_046730495.1 Pseudomonadota bacterium | reverse complement strand
GCACCGCATAATTGCCGATCGGATGCAGTTCCAGGATCTCGACATTCTGTTTTCCGGCAACGGTCCGCCGTTCGCTCGGGGAATGACCTTGAACTTCGGCGCTCGGGCTCGATACGCGCAGATATTCGGCCGAAAGATCGTACGTCTCGCCGTCATCAAAGGCGACCGTCAACATTTTCCGATCCTTGCGCAACCGCAACTCTGTGGGCCAAGGACGCGCCGAAGAATTCATCGTGGACTCCGCAACGTCGCCTCACCGCTTTCGGGACACAAAACGCGGCACAGAATCAATCAAGCGTGATGTGTCCGTCGTCGATCACTTTCTTCCATTTGGCAAATTCGGATTTGGTGAAGGCAGCACCCTCCGCGAGCGTGGTCCCGCGCGGCGTCAAGCCGAATGTCGCGAATGAGGCCTTCAGTTGGTCGTCCTTGAGCGCCTTGGCGACTGCGCTGTTCAGCTTCGCCAGCACCTCGGGCGGCACTGTCGCAGGCGTGTAAAGGCCCAGCCAGAGGTCGACGTCATAGCCGGGCAGCCCCGCTTCGGCGACGGTCGGAAGATCGGGATAGACCGGAGAGCGTTGGCTTCCGGTAGTCGCGAGCGCTACGACGTTGCCCTTGCTGGTGTAGGGGAGCGCGCCGGCGATGCTGGAAAACAGCATCTGAACTTTGCCGCTGAGCAGATCGACATAGGACGGGCCTACGCCCTTATACGGCACATGCACCGCGTCGATGCCGCTGCGCTGCGCCCACATTGCGGCAGCGAGATGCGGCGTGGTGCCGACGCCGGCAGACGCGTAGTTGAGTTTGCCAGGATTGGCTTTGCCGTAGGCGACGAGCTCCGCATAGGTCTTAATACCAAGCTGCGGCGAAACGACGAGGACCTCGGGCGAGGAATTGACGATCGAAACCGTCACAAGATCTTTGAAAATGTCGTAAGGCATCGACTTCTGCATGATCGGATTGATGACGTATGCAGGATCCATGATGACCAGATCGTAGCCATCCGGCGTCGAATGCGCGACATATTCGACCCCGACAATGCCGCCGGCGCCCGGACGATTCTCAGCCACAACCGTTTGTCCTAAAACCTCGCCGAGCTTCTGCGCCACGACGCGACCGGCAAAATCAACGATTCCGCCGGGAGCGTAGGGCATGATCAAATGAATGGGCCGGGACGGAAACGTTTCGGCGCGCACGGGCGCCGCGAGCGGCACCAGAACTGCGGCCCAAAGCAAAAGGCGCCTCGCGGATCTCAAGCAAGTCATTAAGCGTTCTCCTCAATCGGAAGCGAGTTTGCTCTTCCGAATGTCAAGCGTCAAAACCTTATGCTGTCGCACCTTGGATCCTCGCGCGAGCGATCAGCTCAGCCAGGCTGGACGGCGTGATCGGCATCTGCGCTATGCGGACGCCCAATGGCGACAACGCGTCCTCAACCGCGGATATAATCGCGGCAGCGGCCGGGATGACGCCGACTTCGCCGACGCCTTTTACGCCCAGCGGATTATGCGGCGACGGCGATTCCTTGTAGAGCGTTTGCAGTTTCGGCACGTCGGCCGCCGTCGGTAAAAGGTAATCGGCAAAGGTTGTCGTAATTGGCTGACCGGCCTCGTCATAGCCCATCCATTCGAATATTGCATTACCGATACCGTGGGCGACGCCGCCGTGAATCTGGCCGTCGACGATCATCGGATTGATCAGCCGGCCGGCATCTTGCATCGCCAGATAGCGAAGAATGCGCACGCCGCCCGTCTCGACGTCGACCTCCACTTCGGCCACGTGGCAAGCATTCGAGTAAGCGAGCTGGTCGATACGAAATGTGGCGCTCGATTCGAGCCCCGGCTCGATGTCGTTGGGAAACGGATAGCCGGGCGCACCCTTGAGAACACGCGCCAAGTCGCCAAGCTTCACGGCAAGCTGCGGCGCGCCGACAACGCGGACCTCGCCGTCGGCGATCTCAAGGTCCTCTTCGGTGGCCTCGAGCATCTGACTGGCGAGCTTGCGCGCTTTCGCTGCGACCGCGGCGGCGGCAATCTTTACCGAAGAGCCCGCCGTGACCGTTTGCCGACTGGCGAAACCGCCGAGGCCGAGCGGCGCCGCCGCGGTATCGCCGGCGATCACCGTCACATCCTGCGCGCGCACACCGAAGACCTCAGCGCAGATTTGGGCGAGCGCCGTACAAAGCCCCTGCCCCATCGGCGCCGCGCCGGTCGAAACCGTGATCTGGCCGGTCGGCGAGACGCGGACATTGCCGAACTCGAACGGGCCGCGGCCGGTGCCCTTCATGCCGTGCGCCAGGCCGATGCCGATGTAACGGCCTTGCGCGCGCGCCGCCGCCTGACGGCGCGGAAAATCCTGCCATTGCGCGGCGCGAACGATTTCGGCTTGGCAGCCGGGATAATCACCGCTGTCGTACTGCACCTGCTCGCCAGCGCGCGATTTTAACGGCTTCAGATACGGCATCTTTTCCGCCGGGATCAAATTGCGGCGGCGCAACTCCGCGCGATCGAGCCGCAGCGCCTGTGCCAAGCGATCCAGCATGCGCTCCATCGCGAAGGCTGCCTGTGGATAGCCGGCGCCGCGCACCGAAGAGACCGGCGCTTTGTTGGTGTGCACGGCGGCAACGTCGATCGCCAAAGCCGGCACGACGTACGGGCCGGTCAAAGTGGTCGCTGAATTGTATGGAATATGTACGTCTTGGAGCGCATAGGCCCCGACGTCGTGAATGAGCCGGCCACGGACGCCGCGCACGCGCCCGTCACCGTCGGCGGCTAGCGAGATCGTCCAATATTGGTCTCGCTCTTGCGCCGCGTTGGTGAAATGCTCGCGGCGGTCCTCGATCCATTTGATTGACCGGCGCAGCAAAGTCGCAGTCGCGACGACTGCGACATCCTCAGGGTAAACGCACAGCTTCGGTCCGAAGCCGCCGCCAACATCGGGCGTCGTCACCCGCAGGCGGCTTTCATCGAGCGCAATATAGTCGGCCAAAGCCGTGCGCAAATCGTGCGGCTTTTGGGTCGAAGCCCAAACGACAGTCTCGCGACCGGAAATCTCGGCGAGAATGCCGCGGCCTTCCATGGAATGCGCCGCTCCGCGATGCACCCACAGCTCTTCGCGCACCACGTGCGCTGCATTCGCGAAGGCGGCTTCGACGTCGCCGTAGCCGACTTTGTATGAAATTACGCGGTTCGAGCGTAGTTCACGCCGCACCGGCGGCGATCCTTCGGCGCGGCAATCGATCGCCGCGGCAAGCACCTCATAATCGACGTCGATCAGTGCGGCGGCGTCTTCGGCGACATAGCGGTCGACGGCGACCACAATGGCGACCGGCTCGCCGACAAACGAGACCTCGCCGTTGGCCAGCGCGAACGGCCAACTCTGCGCCAGATTGGTGCCGGAATTGGAAACGCGATTCATGCGTCGCTGCTTCATCACCGGTGTGAGATCGTCGAGCGTGAGCACGGCGATGACGCCCGGCGCGGCGCGCGCGGCGCTTAAGTCAATGCCGCGAACCAAGCCATGCGGATGCGGGCTGCGCGCGAAGGCCGCCGCCAAAACGCCCGTTGCCGGAATGTCATCGACAAAGCGTCCTCGGCCCGTCACCAGCGCCCGATCTTCGAGGCGAAGAACGCTCGCGCCAATCGTGCTCGCGCTCACTGGCCGGCGCTCGATATCGCCTTGGCCGCCCTGGAAAGGACGTCTTTGGGCGTGGCGTAGACCTCGGCGAGCAAGCTGTCGATTGTCGCCGCGCTCACCGGATGGATTTCGAAGTTCAGCTTCTGCGCCTCGGCCAAAAAATCGGCGTCGCGCATCGTGGCATCGAAAGCCGCGATCAGCGCCGATTTTCGGTCTGCGGCAAGCTCGGGCGGCGCCGCAAACGGGCGCGCCATGGCTTGGCTGGCCAACAACAACTTGATGATCTGCAGCTCCTCAGGGCCGCTGACGAGATCGGTCGCAAGCGGCACCGCGGCAATCTCTGGCTCTTTTTTAAGCGCTGCTTGCACGATGATGTTGACCGCGTGGCTGGTAAGCCATTCCGCGTGCCGCGTCTTGATCGTGCTCCATGACAGTCCGCACAGGCCATCGACTTCGCCGCGCTCCATAGCGAGAACGACGTCGTTGGTTCCCGGATAACCGCTGACAAGCTGGACCTTGGCGCCGAACACGTTCTTGTACAAAAGCGCCCAAATATCCGGATCGGCGTCGGCGCCAAGACCGCCGAGCTTCGACGGTTTACTTAAGAAATCGCTCCAGGTCTTGATCGGCGAAGAATTCCAGGTGACGCAGGTGGTGTCGTCATCGGTCATGCTGCCGAGCCAAGCGAATTTGCGGCTGTCGAATTCGGCCTGGCCAAGGAGCGGCGCGATTCCCATGCTGCGCGAGAACGTGCCCAGTACCGAGCCGTCCTTCGGCGCCACCGAAAAAAGATAATTGGCGGCGCGCAAACTGCCGGCGCCGGTCATTTGTTGCGGCACGATCGAAGGCTCGCCCGGAATGTGTCTGCCGATATGATGTGCCAAGAGCCGCGCATAAGCGTCGTAGCCGCCGCCGACGCTGTAGCCGATGATCATCGAAATGCTGCGGCCCCTGTAGAAATCCACCGCGTCTTCCGCCCGCGCGATGCTTGCCAACGCCGCAACCGCAGCGACGAGCAAAAGGGATTTTCCAGTGGTGCCAAGCTTGTGCATGACGCTGGGCCGCTGTCCCAATCCGCTACGCCCGACTGATCCCGATCATATCCGGCGCGCCGATTCTGTCCCAAATCCAGCGCGCGCAGGCGAACAGACGATCGTCATCATAGCGCTGCGCGACCAATTGAATGCCGACCGGCAGATTGTTCGGCCCACGGTGGGTCGGCAGTGTCATGGTCGGCGTGTACAAGGCGGTCCACATCGCTTGCATGCTCGGATCGCCGGTCGAAGCGAGGCCTTTCGGCGCTTCGCCGGGCACGCAAGGCGTCAGCAATACGTCGATGCCGTCGAAAACTGTCGGTAACAGCGCGCGGCATTGTTCGACGCGCCGCCAAGCGGCGACGTAGTCGGCGCGCGACGTCTTCAGTCCATTCTCAATGTAGCGCCGCATCTGCGGCGACAAGGCCACGCGATGATTGTCCCATTCGAATGCCATGCAAGCGGCGCGCTCGAAATGATTGATGGTGCCGCGCGCCAGCGCAGCAAGCCCGGCAAACTCACCCGGCAAATCGGCGTCGCGAACGACCGCGCCGGCCTTGCTTAGCCCCGCCACGGCATTTTCGATCGCGCTCTTCGTTTCCGGCTGCGCGGCATCCCATAGTTCGGTGCGGCAGAGACCGATGCGCGGCGCTGCGCCCATGGTGCGCGGCGGCTGCGGCTCGTCCATGCGCAATACAGCGGTGAGTAGCGCGATGTCCTCGATCGAGCGGGCGATCCATCCGATCGTGTCGATACTTTCGGCCGCAGGCTTGAGCCCCGCTTTGTTAAAGGTGTTGTAGGTCGGCTTATAGCCGAACACGCCGCAGAACGAGGACGGCCGCAGCACAGAACCGCCGGTCTGCGTGCCGAGCGCGGCCGGGACCATGACATCGGCGACCGCCGCCGCCGATCCGCTCGACGAGCCGCCTGGCGTATGCGCGGGATTATGGGGGTTGGTGGTCGCGGTCGGCGCCATGCCGGCAAGTTCGCAGGTCGCGGTCTTGCCGAGGATCACTGCGCCGGCACGGCGCAACAGCGCAACGCAAGCGGCGTCCGCCGTCGGGCGATAACCGCGATAGATCGGCGAACCCATTTCGGTCGGCATATCGAACGTGTCGATAACGTCCTTGACCCCGATTGGCACGCCATACAGCGGGCCGCGGCGCGGTTCGCGATCGAGCGCATGCGCTTGCGCGAGCGCCAATTCCGGATTGAAATTTACCCAGGCCTTGACGACAGGCTCACGGGCGGCAATGCGTTCGATGCAATCGCGCGTGACGGCTTCGCACGTGATCTCGCCCGCGGCGATCTTCGCCACGATCTCACTGACGCCTAATTCGTTGAGCCCGCGCCTTGCCTTTACATCCATCGCCGGTGCTCAATTCTTGCCGGCCCGTCCGGCGGCGGTGCCGGCGATCTTGCCGAACACGGTGCCCGACATCAGCCCCGAGCCGCCCGGATAATTGAAATAGAACAAACCGCCGACCAATTCGCCGGCGGCGTAGAGGCCGCGGATCGGCTGATAGTCGGTGTTGAGCACTTCGGCATCGGTGTTGATGCGCAAACCACCGAAAGTGAAAGTTACGCCGCAGGTCACGGCATAGCCTTCGAACGGCGGCGCATCGATCGTGTTCGCCCAATTGCTCTTATTGATCGAAAGCCCTTGCGTGCAACGTCCATCCTTGACGTTGGGGTTGAACGGCACGTCGGTTTTCACCGCCGCATTCCATTCTTTGATCGTTTTGAGAAATTCCGCCGCGTTCACCCCTTCGAGTTTTTTGGCGAATTCTTCGATCGTATTGGCCGTGACTTTCGTGATCTGCCGAATGCGGTATTCGTCACGCTGCAGGTGTTTCACTTTCTGATCGAAAATCTGCCAAGCGAACTGGCCGGGCTGCTCCAGAACGACGCGGCCGTATTTGGCGTAAGTGTAATTACGGAAGTCGGCGCCTTCATCGACGAAGCGCTTGCCATGCGCATTGATCATGATCGAGAACGGATACGAATGTTTCTGAAATTGATCGCCGACCGCAAGGTCGCCGAACTCCGGCGCATTCATCTCCTATTGCACGGCGTGGCAGCCTGACCAATTGCCGCGCGGCGCAGCGCCGATATCAAGCGCCATACGAATGCCGTCGCCGGTGTTGTAACGGGAACCGCGCACCTTCGCGAGATCCCAACCGGGCCCGAGATAGCGCGTGCGCCATTCCGGATTGGCCTCGAAGCCGCCGCAAGCAAGCACGACCGATCGCGCGCGCAATTCACGGACCTCGCCGTGCTCGCGGGCGCGGACACCTTCGACGCGATTGCCATCGAACAACAGATCGACGCCGCGGGTGGCATAGCGGATTTCGATGCCACGCCTTTTCGCGGCTTCGGTGAGCATCGCGATCAGGCCTGGGCCGCCGCCGACCGATTCAACCGTGAGGCCGCCCCAAAACTTGAACTTGCCGTCGATCTTGAATGCCTGGCGGCCATAAATCGGAATGAGCCGCACGCCCTTACTGCGCATCCAGTTGAGCGAGTCGAAGCTTTTGGTAACCAGAAGCTCGACCAGATCGGGATCGGCATGGTGCTGCGTGACGCGCGCCATGTCGTCGAAGAACTGATCGGCGGTGTAAGTGCCGAAGTCGGTGGTTTCGATCTCTGCCGGCGTGAGATCGGGGACGAGTGTCTTGATGTCCTCGATACCGTTATAGACGACCCGGATCGAGCCGGCGGTAAAACGGCTATTGCCGCCGGATTCCTCTTCCGGCGCCGCTTCCAGCATCAGCACTTTGGCGCCCTGTTCCTGCGCCGCCAGCGCCGCGCAAAACGCGGCATTGCCGGCGCCGAGGACGATCACATCTGCGACTTGCGTTGCCATCCGCGATTACTCCGCCGCCTGCGCGGCGCCGCCATGCGCTTTCGACCAGGCCGCCGGATCTTTCATGAATTTTTCGACTTCGCGGAGCTTACTTTTGTCGAAAGTGCCGCTCTTC
>JBKPIZ010000029.1:0-6884 GCA_046730495.1 Pseudomonadota bacterium | reverse complement strand
GCAATCCCATTTCAGATCCCAATGCAGATCGTAGCCGGAGCCTTCGACGACGAAAAATAATTCCTCCCACATGTGGCGATGTTTGCCCGAATGCTCGCCGTCCTTTAGGAATTGCATATAGGCTTCGATGCAGCATTCGCGGGTCTGCATCTTCTTGTGCACGAGATGCTTGATCAGCCCGTCGGGCGAGCGCTCCCACGGCATGTCCTCGGCCTTGATCACGTTCGGGCGCGTCGCGTATTCGGCGCGGAATTTTTCCGAAGCGACGAGATCCTCGGCGAGAAAGGTTGAGGTCGCGGAACCGGACAGCGCGGCTTGTTTGTCTTCGAACGGCATTTTGTTCTCTCCGCTCAGATGTCGGTCGGCGGTTTGAAATCCTCATGGCCGGGCGGCAATTTGTCGGTCGGCCATTCCACCATTTTCTGGAACAGCAGGTGCATGAACAGAAACAGCGGCTTCGCCTTGAACACCAAGAGAATGCAATCTTCGTTCTCGTCGTCGTTGAAATGCTGGTGCACGCAGCCGTTCTCGACCAGCATCACGTCGCCGGCCTGCCATTTGATGTAGCGGCCGTCATGGATGTCATGGCCGTGGCCCTTGAGCACGTAGAACACCGCGCTGTTGAGATGGCCGTGCTTCTGACCGGCGTTGAGCGGCGCGTAGCACTCGATATGCGATTCGATCGATTGCACGATGTTCACCGCCTGCGGCGAGATCACGTGCTTGCCGTACATCGAAGGCCCGCCTTTCCACGGATGATCCTTCGAGGAATAGACGCGCGGCTCTTCAAGGAGTTTCTTGTAAAGGTGGCTGTAGGTGCCTTCGAGCGCGCGCACGAAGGTGCGCTTCTTGGCCCAGCGCTCCCATTTGCCGTGCTTGATCTCGTCGGCGTCTTCTTCCGACGGCTTGTTGTGGCCGAGGCCGGGCGTTTCGTGTTCCAGCATTCCAGTCATGTTCGCCGTCCTGTGAAACTCTTTCGCGTCGCGTTTGTGCCGTCGTTTAAGGGATTTCCCCGGCACGCGCAATGTCGCACCGGCACACCATCGCGCGGCATTTATCGCGTTGGTGCGAAAGGCTACCATCGCGCCAACGAGGGGAATCGCATATGACATTTTTGGGCAGGGCTTTGGCGCTGATTGTCGTTGCGTTCGCCCTCTTGCCGATCCCGGCGCGCGCGCAAAGCGTCGCCGATTTCTATCGCGGCAAGTCGATCGATCTCGACATCGGCTACAGCGTCGGCGGCGGCTACGATCTTTATGCGCGCTTGATCGCGCGCCGGCTCGGCGGCCACATTCCCGGCAACCCGACCATCGTGCCGAAGAATATGGAAGGCGCCGGCAGTCTCCGCCTTGCCAATTATCTTTATGCGGCGGCGCCGAATGACGGCTCGGTCATCGGTGCGACCAGCCGCGGCGCCGCGTTCGATCCTCTGCTTGGCGAAACCGGCGCACGGTTCGACGCAACGAAATTCTCGTGGATCGACAGCGCTAATAACGAGGTGAGCGTTTGCGTCGCCTCGGCTAAGTCGGGGTTCACAAAATTCGACGATCTGTTCACGAAAGAGCTGACCATTGGCTCGACGGGAGCTGGCGACGACACTTATCAATTTCCGGCTTTGGTCAATGCGGTGCTCGGCACCCAATTCAAGATCGTCACCGGCTATCCCGGCGGCAACGATGTCAGCCTCGCGCTGGAACGCGGCGAAGTGCAGGGTCGCTGCGGCTGGTCGTGGTCGAGCATCAAGACCACCCGCTTCAATTGGCTGCGCAGCAAGCGCATCATCGTTTTGGTGCAGATGTCGCTGTCCAAGCATCCCGATCTGCCGGACGTGTGACTGATCATGGATCTGGCCAAGACCGACGAACAACGGCAAATTTTCAAGATGATCTTCGCGCGCCAGACGATGGGCCGGCCCTATCTGGCGCCGCCCGGCGTGCCGGCCGAGCGGCTCGCCGCATTGCGCAAAGGATTCATGGACACGATGACCGATAAGGAATTTCTCGACGAGGCCGAGGCGAACAAGTTCGAGATCAATCCGGTGAACGGCGAAGAGCTCGAAGCGCTGGTGAAAGAGGTTTACCGCACCCCGCCGGAAGTCGTGAAAAAGGCCGCGGCCGCGGTGCGGTAGAGCATCCGCCCGCGCAAACTCAGAACAATCGCGTCGCCGCGCGCAGGTCCGGAAACAAATCGCCAAGCAGCGACGGCGGCCACGCCACCGCCAGCGCCCAGTGGAACACCACGTAGCAGACGAGCGTGGTCCCCGCGGCAAAGCCGAGCGCGGTCGGCCATGACTCGCCGAAGCCGAAGCGCATATAGGCGCAGACGAACACGGCGATCGCGGGGATAAAGCCGATCATCGCGACCAGCGCGATGAAACCCGTCATCCAGACGAAAAAAATCGTCGCGCGCCGCCGCACGACGTCATCGGCAACGCCGAGGTCGGGAACATGGGCGCTCACTTTCATTCCGGAATCGGCGTGCGCCGTTACTTTTTGCTCGGGGCCGAACAGCTCGTTGACGAGATTGAGCACAGCGGCGACGAGCGCCATGCTGCACGCGGTGAGCGGCACGAGCTTGGCGTCGTGCGGCCATGCCGTCGATGAGATCATCGCCACAACAATGAGCACGATGATCGCCAGCGAAAAAGCCGGCGCGGCGCCAAAGCGCGCCTTGTGGGCGCCGACGTGGTCGCCGACGTGGTGGCCGACTTGACGAAATTGCTCGAACAGCGTGATCGCGATCTGCGACAGCGGGCGATAGAGCGCCCAGACCACGCCGGCGAGGATCACCAGCACCGCCGGCCGCAACAGCCAGCCCCAGCCGTAGAGCTGGGTCGAGATGAACAGATAGCGCTCGAAGATCGCGCCGACCACGAGCCCAAGCACCATCGGCGGCCGCGGCCAGCCGAGCCGCTTCATGATCCAGCCGACCACGCCGAAGAACAAAAGCGAATAGAGATCGCCCCAATCGTGCTCGCCCTCGAAGGCGGCGACAAAAACCAGCGCGATGATGACGGGAAGAAGAATCTCCGGGCGGATGCGCGACACCTGCGCGAGCCAGCGGCTACAGCCGAGACAGATGATGGCGCCTATGACATGGGCGAGCGTCAGGCTCCAGACGATCAGATAGGTCAGATCGAGATGCTTGGTCAGCATTTCCGGACCCGGGGTGAGCCCGTGCATCAGGAAAGCGCCGAGCAAAATCGCCATCGAGGCGCCGGCGGGCACGCCGAAGGCAATGGTCGGTACCAGATGGCCGCCTTCCTTGGAATTGTTGGAGCTTTCCGGCGCGATTACGCCGCGCACGTCGCCGGTGCCGAATGTCTCCGGGTTTTTCTCGGTGCGTTGCGCATAGCCGTAGGCGATCCAGTCGATCACCGCCGAGCCGATGCCGGGAATGGCGCCGAGTCCGGTGCCGAGCACGCCGCAACGCAGCACCAGCCACCAGTGCCGCACCACGTCGCGCACGCCTTCCCATTGGCTCGACATATTGATGTTCGGCGCGTTGTCGCCGGCGATGCGCTTGCGCGATAGCGCAAGCTCGGCGAGCTCCGGCAAAGCAAAAATGCCGAGCGTCGCCGGAATGAGCGGCATGCCGTCCCAGAGATAGAGCCAGCCAAAGGTCCAGCGCAGCGTGCCGCTTTGTGCCCGCGAGCCGATCATCGCAATCATCAGGCCGAGCCCGGCGGCGGTCAGACCTTTCAGCGGCGCGCGGCCAGACAGCGTCGCCACCATCGACATGCCGAACAAGGTGAAGGCCAGAAGCTCCGGCGAGCCGATCGACAGCATCACCGGGCGCAGGATTGGAATGCTCACCGCGAGCACGACCGCGCCGACAATGCCGCCGGCGAGCGAGGCGGCGAAGCCGGCGCCGAAGGCGCGGCCGGCCTCGCCCTTTTTCGCCATTTCATGGCCGTCGATCACCGTGGCCGCGGCGCCGACATGGCCGGGCACGCCGAACAACAGCGCGGTGATAAAATCCGACGACGTGATCACCGCCGCCATGCCGAGCAACAGCGCGAAGGCGGTATATTCGTCGAGGTTGTAGGTGAACGGGATCAGCATCGCCATGCCGACGATGCCGTTGAGCCCGGGCAGCACGCCGATCGCGAGCCCGATCAGGACGCCGACGAACAGGATCAAAAGCCGCGCCGGCTCAAGCAGAAGCTGCAGCGCGTGCACGGCGCTCGCGATCATGTCCGGCTGCATCGCTCATCCCATTCCGTATTAGGCGCGGCATCGCGCCTGAAACCTGCAAAGCCGTCAAGCCCATGCTAGGATTTAGTTGTCCGGCCTAGTGCCGCGAACCCGAAGTTCGCACAAGGTTTCGGAGCCTCTAATGCGAACTTCGGGTTCAAAGGCGGCACTAGAAAGGAAGCAATTGCTAGTGTCCTCATCGATTCCGAAGTTCGTACAGCGTGCCGCAATACTGACGAACTTCGGAATCGGGACACTAGTGCCGCATCGATCAGATCGTCGTCATAAATTGCCGACGTCATCCGGGAGGACAATGCCCAAGGAAGTTTATCGGTTCGCAAGCATCGCACCGCGCGCGGGCAAGCTCAGGATCACGGCCGCCATCGCGATGTTGCTGCTCGGCAGCATCGCGCTCGGCGCCGCCGCCGACGCGGTGGGCGATTTCTTCAAGGGCCGCGCCATCGACCTTTATATCGGCTATAGTGTCGGCGGCGCTTACGACCTTTATGCGCGGGTTATCGGCCGGCATCTCGGCGCGCATATTCCCGGCAATCCGACGCTGGTGCCGAAGAATCTCGAAGGCGCCGGCAGCCTTCGCCTCGCCAATTATCTTTACCGTGTCGCGCCGCACGACGGCTCCGCGATCGGCACCATCGGCCGCGGTATTCCTTTCGATCCGCTGTTGATCGGCCAAGGCGACGCTTTCGACGCGCAGAAATTTAACTGGATCGGCAGTGCAAATAACGAGGTCAGCGTCTGCGTCGCGATGCGGCAATCCGGCATCACCAAATTCGAAGATCTCTTCAGTAAGGACCTGACCGTCGGCGGCACCGGCACCAGCGCCGACACCGACCAATTCCCGCGCGTGCTCAACAGCGTGCTCGGCACCCATTTCAAGATCGTCGAGGGCTATCCCGGCGGCAACGACGTCGTCCTCGCAATGGAGCGCAGCGAGGTGGCCGGCCGATGCGGCTGGTCGTGGTCGAGCGTGAAGTCGACGCACAAATCCTGGATCGACGACAAGCGCATGGTCGTTCTGATCCAGCTGTCGCTCGCCAAACATCCGGAACTGCCGGACGTGCCGCTGGTGATGGACTTTGCCAAGACCGACGAGCAGCGCCAGATCCTCAAACTGGCCTTTGCCCGCAATGTCATGGGCCGGCCCTATCTGGCGCCGCCCAATGTGCCGGCGGACCGCGTCGCGGCGCTGCGCGATGCCTTCGCGGCGACCATGGCGGACAAGGATTTTCGCGCCGAAACCGACAAGCTCAATCTGGAGATCAATCCGGTTTCCGGCGCCGACGTCGAAAAGCTGGTCAAGGATGTCTACGCGACCCCGCCCGACGTCATCGCCAAGGCCAAGGCCGCCGCGGCGGCGGGGAAGTGATCTCCGATACACCTCCGCTCATTCCCGCGGAAGCGGGAATCCAGGAACCTGGGTCCCCGCTTGCGCGGGGACGAGCGGACTATCTACCGCAACGGACACGTCCTAAACCTCCAGCGTCCCTCGCATCATCGGCACGCAGCGCCCGCCGATCGATAGGCCGATGATCTTGCCGCCGCGTTTTTCGGCCGCAGCTTCAAGCAGGCTCGGCCGGCCCATGTCGACGCCCTGGGCGATGCGGAGCGCAAGCTTCAGATCGGGCTCGGGCCGAAGCGTCGCCAATAGACCGCCGAGTGCGACATTGGGGCTGCCCGACGCCGGATCCTCGGGAACGCCGACCAGCGGCCCGAACATGCGGGCCTGCAGGTCGAACCCGTCGCGGCGGTCGTGCACGTAAAGCAGGATGCCGATGAGCCGGTCGGTCGGCAGATGCTTGGTGAACACGTCCATACGCGGCCGCGCGGCCGCCAGCGTCGCCCGTGTCTTTAATTCCACGAAAGCCAGCGGAAGTCCGCACGACAGGATACAGGGCTGATGATTGGCGGCTTCGATGTCGCTCACGTTCAGCGAACATGCGGCGGCGATGATTTCGGGGTCAAGATCGTCGCCGCGATTGAGCGATTGCGGCGGCGTGAGACGCGCACCGACGACCGCGGTTCCGTCTTTGATCAGATTGAGCCGAACCAGGCCGGCCTTCTCCTCGAAAATCATCGGATCGCTCACCGGCCGTCCAACATGTTCGCACTCCTGCGCCAAAACATACGCGGTGCCGATATTGGGATGCCCGGCGAACGGCAGTTCGGCGCGCGGCGTGAAGATACGCACTTGCGCCGTGCGCGAACTATCTTGCGGCGGCAGCACGAAGGTGGTCTCGGCGAGGTTGAACTCCCCGGCGATCGCCTGCATCTGCGCGCCGGTCAGTGCCGTTGCGTCGGGAACGACCGCAAGTGGATTGCCGCCGAATTTGCGGTCGGTAAAGACGTCGACGGTGACAAAAGGGATTTGCATTGGCGTTCTCTAGGGATGATCAATCCTCATCGCTGTTCAGTGGCCTTCCATGACGTTTCCGGTACTGGCCTGTCGAGCGCTCTTTTTACAAATTCGACGGAATCGATTGCTGCGCCAAGCTGAACGCGAAACTTTTCAATCGCCTCATTCATTGATGGTGGCAGGCTCCCCCACCAGTCAATAGCGTGACTCATGGCTTCTTCGGTCGTTGCTATCATTTGGTTGATGGCAACCTCGCGGTAGATCTGCGCCATAGCTTTGCCTCTCACTTTAGGGCTTCCCGCCGAGAGTCGCAT
>JBKPIZ010000028.1:0-33783 GCA_046730495.1 Pseudomonadota bacterium | reverse complement strand
CATCGTCTATCCGACTTTAACCTTCCTCGAAGAAGCGGGTTATGTGACCGTCTCCAGCGAAGGCGCCAAGAAGCTCTACACCATTACCGATGAAGGCCGCGCCTATCTCGACGCCAATCGGGACCTCGCCGACGCGGTGCTCGACCGGCTAACCGCCATCGGCGAGCGCGTGAATCGCTGGCGGCGCGCCGCGCGCGGGGACCGCGAGCAGCGGCGGAGCTTGCCACCGCTCGTCGAAGCCGCGTTCGATCATTTGCGCGAGACCGTGGGCAAACGGCTCGAAGGCGACGCCGAAACGGAAGCGCATCTGGTCGAGATTCTTGCTCGTGCGGCTGGTGAAATGCAGCGGCGCAATTGATCTCTAACCGGCCGCGCCAATGTCGGGCGTTTGCACGTGCTCGGGTTGTATTCCGAGTGCCAACAGGCGACCGGGAAGACGCCGCAATCGCGGAAAAGCATTGAACAGTTTGAACAGCAGAGGAGGCTTCGGCTCGCGTGTGCCTTGCAACGCCGGGCCAATGATCTGGTTCTGCATAGTGAGTTGAATTTTCTGTGTCATGCGCGCCGGAAAATCGCGCCGCGCCTGTATTGCCTGCAAATGACTATTGGTCGCCGTGCCGGCTTTCAAAGGCGCAGCCAAGCAGTTGGCGGCGGCCACGGCATCCTGCACCGCGATATTGATACCCACCCCGCCGATTGGCGACATCGCGTGCGCAGCGTCGCCAATACAGATGAGCCCCGGCCGCCACCATTGCCGCAAGCGATTGACCATGACGGTTAACAGCTTGACATCGTCGAAGCTTCTTAGTTCGCTGATGCGGTCGGCCAGGAACGGCGACAGCGCGACCACCCGGTTGCGGAACGCTTCGATGCCGTTCGCTTTCACCCGATCGATGCCTCCCTTCGGTATCACGTAGGCGCACTGCCAATAATCGCCGCGATCGAGCATGACGAGCATAGCGCCGGCCTCGATATGCCCGAACACGTCGGCGCCGTCGGACTCGCGGCGCGTGATGCGAAACCACATTGCGTCCATCGGCGCGCCGTAGTCGTCGGTCTGTAGACCGGCTTTCTCACGGATTGTCGAATGACGTCCGTCACACCCGACCACCAGATCCGCACGGACGGTCAATTCTCCATCCGGCGTCTTGACGCGAACGCCGGAGATGCGATCGCCTTCTTCGATCAGATCGGTCGCCTCCGCCCGCATACGCAGATCGAATTGGCTGTAGCGCCGGCCCTGGTCGGCGAGGAAATTGAGAAAGTCCCATTGTGGCATCAGCGCGATGTATTTGCATTGCGTCGGCAGATGCGTGAGATCGATCAGCCGGATGCGCCGGTTTCCGACCTGCAGTGACAGTCGATCAACCGTCCGATGCGGCAGCTTGAGAAAATCATCGAGCAAGCCGAGTTCGTATATGAGCTCGAGGGTGGACGGATGCACGGTGTCGCCGCGAAAGTCGCGAAGAAAATCTGCATGTTTTTCCAGAACGACAACGCGCACCCCGGCGCGCGCCAGGAGGAAGCCGAGCATCATTCCCGCCGGTCCACCGCCGGCGATGCAACATTGCGTGGTCAGCGAGTCGTTCGCCACGACTTCCATTCCTTGCATTCACCGTTCAAAGGGCACGCTTGAGCTTGCGGCAAGCCCCCTGGGCATTCAATCCGCGCGGGGTGATTTTCGTCACATAAAAATGTGGCATGTGAGCCCTGCGCAAAGGCGATCCAAGACCACCGATCGCACGGAACCCTCACATTTCCGCCGCAAGCGATGTGCTAAAAGGACGCTCACCCGCCCACTGTCCCGCATCATGCGCGATTTCAAAATACCTGCTTTTTGGCTCGCTATTCTATTAGCGCTGGCTCCGTTCGACGCCGCATTTGCCCAGCTCGCCGGGACCGGCGACTTTCGCATCGCCTGGGAGGTGAAGAGCCGCTTCCGCCTGTTTCGCCATGAAGCCGATTTTCTGCGCATGGCCGCGGCCGCCCGCGGCGATGGCGTGCTGGCGGCGGAACGCCGCCTCGCGCGCGATACTGACGGGCTCGGCTGGGCAAAAGACGTCGTCGCCGAGCTGTGCCTCGACACTTCGGGCAACTTGCTGGAGACGTGCGACCGCGATGGCGAGCGCGAAAGCTATCTCTCGCCGCGCGACTATCCGGTCGGCGTGACGATTTCCGGGGTGGCACCCGAAGGGCTTGATTGCTTGTGGACGTTCAATGACGGCGAAACTTCGCCCCGGCAGAGTACCGCGCCCTGCGATCGCGAAGTCAAACTGCGCGTGCGCGCCGGCCGGACCACCGTCGCGACCGTTGATATTCCACTCGGCGACGGCACCGCGCAACGCGTGACCGCCGACATCGCCGTGCGCGATGTGCTGATTGCCGGAATTGGCGATTCCATAGCCGCCGGCGAAGGCAATCCGGATCGTGCGGTAAAGCTCGAGGGCGGCTTCTGTTTCCGACGCTTCGGCGGCGGCAGCCAGTATTATCGTCCGAGCCGTGCCGGCTATTCCGACGACCGGTCTTGCGAGAACGGGCCCGCCAGTCCGGCCGCCGGAATAAATTGGGCGAAGCATGGCGCCCGCTGGATGAATCCGGCTTGTCACCGCTCGCTCTACAGCTATCAGGTGCGCACCGCGTTGGCGCTGGCGATCGAGCATCCGCACCTTGCCGTCACGCTGTTGCCGCTTGCCTGCACCGGAGCAACGATCGACGCCGGGCTTTTTGGCGGACAGCGCGCCGATGACTGTCCCTGGGTCGTCGGCATCGAGAGCTGCTCGGGAACGGCCCCGGCCCAGTTCAGCGAGTTGCGCAATCTCATAACCGCCCTGCACCGGCAGCAGCCGAACCGCAACCTCGACCTCGTATTGCTGACAGTCGGAGCCAATGATGTGAATTTTGCCGGGCTGGTGGCGAACGTAATCGTCGACGCCGCCACTGAGCGGCTATTGCTGCGCCAAGGCGGCGCAATCGCCAGTGTCGCGGATTCGCAGAAGGCGCTCGATCAGGACCTGCCGGATCAATTCGGGCAATTGCGGGCGGCGCTTAAACCGTTTGTCGGCGGCAATCTCAATCGCGTTGTCTTTGCGTCTTACGGTAATCCGGCCATGCAAGCGGAAAACAAGCCCTGCTCGGGCGGACGCGACGGCCTGGATGTGCATCCGGCGTTCGGCGCCGATAGCGAGCGGCTGCGCGCCGCCGCGGACTTTGTCGACACGAAATTCCTGCCGAAATTGAAATCGCTCGCCACCTGCGAAGGCAACAAATCCTGTCGCGATCCGTTCACCGAGCGGATGATTTACGTCGACGGCCATCAGGCGGATTTTGCCAGGCACGGCATGTGCGTTCGTGCCGTCACCGATCCGGAATTCGATCGCAACTGCTTCGCCGTCAACGGCCAGAGTTTCCAGTCGGATCCGACCGTCGCCGCGGACGACCCCATGGCTTGTAGCGAGCCGGCCAGCAACTATCGACCTTATGCTTCGCGCGGACGCTGGATCAGGACGGCGAACGATAGTTACTTCACCGCCATGACTTATCCCGAGGGCATGCCAGCCATTCTCAAGCCGAGCGACATTCACGACGCGCTGTGGGGAGTTTTGAGCGCGGTGTATGGGGGGGCGGTGCATCCCACCGCCGAAGGCTACGCTGCTATGGCCGACGCGGCGCTGCCGGCGGCGCGTGCCGTGCTCGGCCTGAACCCGCCTCCGGCCATTCAAGCCCAGCCGCTGCCGCCGCCGAGCCTCTCGGCGCCTGCACCGGCGGCTTCGCCAGCCGCCGCGGCCGTACCGCCGAAAACGCCCTGATCAGGGCGCCACACGCTCCGGCGTCGCGGCACGCTTGGTGGTCGCCGGGCGCTCCGGCGCCACGCCAAGCTTCTTCTGCAGACTCGTTGAGGAAGTGGTGTACTGAAACACCAGGCGCTTCTCCGGATAGATGTAACGATGCGCCTTTTGCGCCATTAGCGCCGCCTCGTGAAAGCCGGAAAGAATGAGCTTGAGCTTGCCGGGATACCAATTGATGTCCCCGATCGCGAAAATGCCGGGGACACTGGTTTCGAAACTTGCCGTTTCGACCGGGATCAACTCGTTGTTGTGTAGCTGAAAGCCCCAATTCGACACCGGCCCGAGTTTCATCGTCAGTCCGAAGAACGGCAACAACGCGTCGCAGGCGATTTCAAAGTTGGAACCATCGTTCCTCTTGACGATCGCCTTATGCACCTGACCGTCGGCTCCGTTGAGCGCGGTAACCTGCCCCAGCACGAGATCGATTTTGCCCTCGCCGACGAGCGACATCATTTTGTTGACGCTGTCCGGGGCGGCGCGGAATTCGCTGCGGCGGTGCAGCAGCGTCAGATGGCTTGCGATCGGCGCGAGGTTGAGGGTCCAATCGAGGGCGCTGTCGCCGCCGCCCACGATCAGAATCCGCTTGCCGCGAAACGCCTCCATTTTGCGCACGGCATAAAAAACCGATTTACCTTCATATGGTTCGATACCGGGGATCGGCGGGCGCTTAGGCTGGAATGAGCCGCCGCCGGCCGCGATCACGACCACCTTGCTCTCGAATTGCTTGCCTTGGTCGGTCGTCACGCGAAACAGCGGATCGCCGATCTTCTCCACCCGCTCGACCATTTCGCCGAGATGGTACTGCGCGTTGAACGGCTTGATCTGCTGTAGCAGCGAATCCACCAGTCCCTGCGCGCTGGTATAGGGGATTCCGGGAATGTCGTAGATCGGCTTTTCCGGATAGAGCTCGGCGCATTGCCCGCCGATTTTGTCGAGGATGTCGATCAGGTGGCACCGCATGTCGAGCAACCCAAGCTCGAAAACTGCGAACAGGCCGATCGGCCCGGCACCAACAATGAGAACGTCGGTTTTTATTGGTTCGGTCATGTCTTATCCAAGTCTGTTTAAGTCGTATTCAAGCTCGTCCGGCCGTCCGGCAATGTCGGGGAAGGGCTCTGTCTAGCTTGGCTGGGCCGGAAGGAAAAGGGGACAAGCCGGTAGCCGTTTTCAAGATCACGTTAGGCCGATCACGTTAGGCTTGGCGCGACGGCGTGGTCACGACCAGCCCATCAAGGTCGTCGCGCACCTTGATTTGGCACGATAGGCGAGAATTCGGCCGCACCTCGAAAGCGAAATCGAGCATATCCTCTTCCATTGGCGAAGGTTCGCCGACCTTCTGGCGCCAAGCCTCGTCGATATAGACGTGGCACGTCGAACAGGCGCAAGCGCCGCCGCATTCCGCCTCAATCTCGGGAACGCCGTGATTGATGGCCGTCTCCATAACCGTGGAACCGACCTCGCCCTCGACGGTGCGCGCAGTGCCTGCGGAGTCGATATAGGTGATTTTGGCCATAGTGGAACCACCGATCGGCGATTTTGGCTGGGGGAACGGCGGCGGGAGCCGCGATCTTGCGGCGGCATGGTTCTACCGGCTCGCCGCGGGATACGCCAGCCGAACCGTTTATCCGCAGCAAAACCGCCCCTGTCCCCAAGCGCGGCCCCAACCTGGCCTCATTGTTGTCCGCACAATGGCGCCTGCGCCACGGTCGGCAAAATGGGGGCAGGCTGATCAAGCCGTTAACGATGATTAAAAGGTCGTTACCGACCGGGTTTTCTTTGATCTGCCAGACCGATAGGATGCCTGCTGGTGGTGCGGCATGGGGCTTTTTTGGGGAGTCCCTTAACGAGCAAACAGTGACCGAGCACGCGCTTGCGCGCGCGCTGATGATCATGTGTGAGCGCTCCATGCTGAGCGCTCTTGGTAACTGATTGGGCCGTCCTGGGCAGGCGTAACACGCGAGGCGACGACCGAAATGGCCAACTACCCGAAAAAAATGAACGACCCGACCGAAGCGGCGCTGTCGGCAATCCAGGAAGCGCTCAACGTTCACGAAGAGGACGAGCAGACGGCGAGTTCCGCCGCGGCCGCGCCAGACCTTTTCGCCACTCCGGCCGAGAGCCCGCAGCAGATCGCCGAGACCGTCGCGATCATGGAGCAATCCGAGAAGGCTCCGCGCGCAGGCGACGTCGCCGACGTTGCCGGACGTGCCGCCAATGACGATCAGCAATCGATCGGCCAGATCCTTCATGCCTTGCAGCGCCGTCCGGCCCGTTCATCTTACTTTGTCGCCGCGCTGTTTTCCGGAGCCTGGATCGTCGGCTGCCTTGGCCTCTCGCTCGCCTATTTCTCAGACCTCCATACCGCGCTCGGTGCTGGGCGCTCCCCGGTGGCGCTGGTGATCGGTCTCGGCGCCGCGGCATTGCTGCCGATTATTTTCTTTTTCGGCGTCGCCCACATGGCCTGGCGCGCGCAGGAACTGCGCGTGATCGCTCAGTCCATGGCACGGGTGGCGATGCGGCTCGCCGAACCCGAGAGCGTGGCGCGCGATTCCATCGTCACGGTCGGCCAGGCGATCCGGCGCGAGGTTGCGGCGATGGGCGACGGCGTCGAGCGAGCGCTGGCGCGCGCCAGCGAACTGGAAGCGCTGGTGCAAGGCGAGGTCGCCGCGCTTGAGCGAACCTACAGCGATAATGAAGTGCGGATTCGCGGGCTCCTTCAGGAGCTGGGCAATCAGCGCGACACGCTGGTGGGACAGGCCGAACACGTCCGCTCCGCGCTTGGCAATGTGCAGATCGATCTGACGCAGGACCTGTCCACGATCAGCGATCTCGTGGGCCAGCAGGTCAACGAAGCGGCCCAGCGCATCACCCAGTCGCTTGCCGAAAAAGGCGAACATATCACCGCCACGCTCGCGCAGATCGGCGACAATATGGTTCAACAATTAAGCCAGCGCGGCGGCGACATGCTCGATCGCCTGGAAGCAGCAAGCGAGGAGACGGCGCGCGCGATCGCACTGGCGAGCGATCGCTTGTCGTCGAACCTCGATTTCAAGACCAATCACATCGGCGAAGAATTTGCCGAGATCGCCAACGGTCTCGAAGACATGATGGCGGCGCGGCTCGATCGCGTCGCCGAGAACTTCTCGGAAAAATCGCTGGGCATGGTCGATCTGATGGTCGGCAGATCACAGACGCTGACCGATGCCATCGTCGAAACCTCAAATCAGCTCGCCGAAGCCATCGCTACGCGGGCCGATGAGGTCAACAACACGCTTAAGACGTCGGGTGAATCGCTGTTGCTCGGCCTCGACCTGCGCGGTAGCGAGGTCGCGGCGAAGCTCGAACAAGCGGGCGGTCAGGTCACCCAAGCCATGATCGCGCGGAGCGCCACGCTCACCGACACACTTCGCGAAGCTGCCGAACACGTCACCGGCGTGGTGGCGACGCGCAGCGATGCGCTTAAAGAGATGCTGCAAACGCGGCTTTCGGCCTTCGAGGAAATGTTCAACCATACCGGCGCCACGTTGGGTGAAAAGATCTCGCGCGATTCATCGACGCTCGGCAATCTCATCACCCGGCACCTTGCCGAGTTCGATCGCACCGTGAAGACCTACGGCGCCGAGCTGGTCGAGCGCCTGGGCACGCGCACTCAGGACGTTTCCGAATCCATGCGCGGCTATCTCGATAGTTTCGACAGCCGCGTCACGTCCAGGGCGAACGAAGTCAGCGGCGCGCTTGATCAGCGTCTTTCCCGTTTCCAGGAGACGCTCGATAGCCGTTCCGAGGCGCTTACGAATGCCCTGTCTGCCCGCGTTGGCGAGGTCGGCAAGACCCTCGCCGAGGGCGGCAAAGAAGTCATGACCGCGCTCGACAAGCGCATCACCGACGTGACTACGCTGATCGACACGCGCGCCGCCAAGCTCGGCGACACGCTCGGCGAGCGGATCGCGACGATCGACACCACGCTCGGCAAGAACGCACTGGAGGTTGTTGGTACGCTGGACCACCGCGTCGCTCATTTGGAACAACTGTTGGTCGGGCGCGCGGAAGCCGTCGTTCAGCAGATGGAAGTCCGCAGCCGCGCCGTGGCCGACTTGCTCAATTCGCGGCTCGAGCAGCTTTCCGAGTCAATCAAGACCAATTCCACCACTGCCGAGCGCGCGCTGACCCAACTCGCGGCGAACACCACCGAAGCGCTCGGCAAAAGCGCGGCGGCAAGCGCGGCGGCTACGGAGGCCCTTAATCGCGGCGCCGCTGAAGCGACGGTCTCCCTTAACCGAAGCGCCGGCGCGCTCAGCAACACCATCGTCAAAAGCGCGACCTCCGCCAACGAGGCGCTCGGCAAAGCCGCAGCAACCGCCGCGGAGCTTCTCGCTAAGACTTCGCAATCCGCCACCGACGCGCTCAACAAGGCGACGGCGGGGACCGCCGAAATGCTCGCCAAGACCTCGCAGTCGAGCAGCGATGCAATTGTCCGCAGCGCCGGCGACGCCGAGCGCAAGCTCATTGGCATGAGCGCCGAGGTCTCGCGCAACATCGTCGGCAAGGCCAACGAGATCAACAGCGCGCTGACGGAGCGCGTCGAGGATATGGCGAAGATCCTCGATGAAAAGTCGAGCACGCTGATTTCCGAGCTCTCGAACAAAGGCGATCAGCTTGCCGGTCAGGTCGAACGCGTCACCGAACAGACGGTGAAAGCCATCGACACCAAGGGCTTTGTCTTCACCCAGGCTATGATGGACAAGAGCGAAGAGATCGCCCGGTTGATCAACGACGCCAGCCTGAACGCGACGGCGGCGGTTACCCGCACGCTGGGGCAGATGCAGGAAGGGGCCCAGGGCGTCACCGAAGCGGCCAAATCGAGCATTGCACGCACGCTTGAGGAGCTGCAACGGGCGACGACAGGTGCAATCGAACAATCCAAGCAAACCGCGGCGGCGACGGTGGCAGAGATGATGGAGACGCACACGATGCTGCGCTCCGATTCGACAGCCCTGTTCGAGCGTCTGCGCGAAGCCAACATCCTGCTGCAGGAAGTGCTCAGCGGCGCCCATGAAAACATGAGCTCGATCGAGCATACGATGGCGACTCGCGTGTCGGAATTCGTCGCCGCCATGACCGATCTGAGCGGCAAGACCGGGGCGACCACGTCCAAAATGGAACAGCACCTCGGCAACTTCAACACGATCACCGGCAAGGCGCTCGGCGATCTCGGCGAGCTCGCCAATCAATTCAGTTCGCATGGTCGAACGCTTGCCGATGCCGTTGCGATGCTGGAGGGCGGCAATCGCCGCACCGAGGAATCGATCGCGGGGCGTCAGGCGGCCGTCGCAGCGCTGGTTTCCACTCTCGATGCCCGCGCCGAAGACTTCGGGCAGCGGCTGGCCCGCTTCTCCACGGCTTTGGATGACTCGCTGAAAGCCGCGACCACCCGGGCAAGCGAAATCGCGGGCTTGATCGCACAAACCAGCAACGAGAGCGTTCAGACGATCGAGCAGCAATACGAGTTGGTTCGCAGGACTTCGGAGGAAGAGCGCACCCGCACCAGTGACGCGCTCACCGCGGCCTACGATGAAGCCTTCTCTCAGGTGCAAGGCCTGTTCACGGAGTCCACTGCGCGCTTCAGTGAAGTCATGCAAGGCATGAAGCAGATGGCAGCGGAGATGCAGCAGGAACTCGAGGCGACGCGCGAGCAATTGCGACGCGGCGTCCTCGAACTGCCGCAGGAAACGGCGGAAAGCACGGCGCAGATGCGACGCGTGATCGTCGATCAGATCGAAGCGCTCGCCGAACTCAATCGAATTGTCGCTCGCCATGGTCGGGCGCTCGACGCCGTCGAGCCCGTGCGTCGCGATGTCGAGCCGCTCTACGCCGCCGGTGGCGGCCGCGCGCAAGCGCGACCGGTGCGTAGCGACGTCGCCGCTTCGCAGCAGGCGCCAGCGCGTGATATCACCGGCGCGCCGACGCGGCGCACGAACCCACCGACACTCAGCCCGGTCCCCGGCGGCAAGGACGACAGCAAAGGCCGCAATGGCGGCTGGCTTTCCGATCTACTGACTCGCGCTTCTGGCGAAGGAGGCCGGCAAGGCGCGCCAGCGACGCCCGCGGAGGCTACCCGCGCCGATGAGGGCGCGGCACGCGACAGCGTCGATTCGCTTGACGCGCTGTCGGTCGATATCGCCCGGATGATCGACAACGACGCGGCGGCCGACCTATGGGAGCGCTATAAACGCGGCGAACGCGGCGCGTTTACGAAGCGGCTCTACACCCCCCAAGGGCAACGAGCGTTCGAAGAAATACGCGGCAAATATCGTTCCGATGCGGACTTCCGGCAGACGGTCGAACATTACATTCATGAGTTCGAACGGCTGCTTGACGACGTATCACGCGGCGATCGTGGCCCGACTGTAGCCCGCAACTACCTGACCTCGGATACTGGCAAGGTCTATACAATGCTGGCGCACGCC
The DNA here is from genome assembly GCA_046730495.1 of Pseudomonadota bacterium. Taxonomy (GTDB): domain Bacteria; phylum Pseudomonadota; class Alphaproteobacteria; order Rhizobiales; family Xanthobacteraceae; genus BOG-931. The sequence goes on along the minus strand of JBKPIZ010000028.1, from coordinate 23,471 downwards.
GCCGGCCGCTTCGATTAAACACCCAAGAATTCGGCGGCAAACCAAGGGCCGCCGAACGGCCTTGCTTGCGATGCGATTGCAGCGTTACCGTTGGCGCTGATGAGCGCCGTGGACGCCCCGCTCGCATTGCCAACCGCCGCAGATGTCGATGAGGCGGCCCGCCGGTTGGCGGGCGTCGCCCTGCATACGCCGCTTTTGACCTCGGCTGCGCTCGACGCAATGACCGGCGGCCGCATCTTCCTAAAAGCTGAGACCTTGCAGCGCACCGGCTCTTTCAAGTTCCGCGGCGCCTACAACAAGCTCGCCGCGATTCCATCCGATCAGCGCGCCGGCGGCGTGGTGGCTTATTCCTCCGGCAATCACGCGCAAGGCGTCGCCGCCGCGGCACAGCTGCTCGGGATGGCTTGCGTAATCGTTATGCCGCAGGATGCACCGCGTGCCAAACGGGAACGTACGGCCGCATTCGGCGCCGAAATCGTGCTTTACGATCGATTGCGCGACGATCGCGAGACCATTGCTGCCGAGATTGCCGCCCGCCGCGGCGCGGTTCTGGTGCCGCCCTATGACGATGCATTGATCATCGCCGGCCAGGGCACGGCCGGACGCGAGATCGTCGACGATCTGCGCGCAATCGGCCTTGTCCCCGAAATCGTGGTGGTGACCGCCTCCGGAGGAGGGTTGACTGCCGGGATCGCGCTCGCAATCAAGTCGCGCGTTCCGTCTGCCCTGCTCTCCACCGCCGAACCGCAAGATTTCGACGATCACGCGCGCTCGTTTCGCAGCGGTCGGCGCGAGGAGAACGCCAGCCTGACCGGCACGATTTGCGACGCATTGATGGCGCGGATGCCAGGCAAACTTACTTTTGCGATCAATCAGTCGCTAGTGGGCGCGGGCGTGGCGGTGAGCGACAATGAGGTCGCTGCAGCTGTCGCTTTTGCCTTCGCTGAATTGAAGTTGGTGGTCGAACCGGGCGGAGCGGTCGCGCTCGCGGCCGTGATGCACGGCAAGGTTGATGTCAGGAACAAAGTTGCCGTTGCCGTACTATCCGGCGGCAATATCGATCCGGAGGTATTTTCCCGGCTCGTCGCCTGACAGACCCTAAGCTCCCGCTCCCGGCATGAAGCAGCGGATCTGCGTGGTACCATCAGCATCGCGATAGGGCCAAACGACCGCCGGGCCAAAACGGTTTGGCTCTGTAATCAGCGCCGAATCCGGGACCACGATCCACTGGCCGTCGAGGCGAACGCGGTAACGTCCGTCCTGGCTGTCCCAATCGACGTTCTCGACTTTGACGCCGTCGGCGAACGAGCAGCACAGGCCCTTTTTGCTGGCGAGCTGGTCGAACCAGGGCTTTAGGGGGGAATTGGCGTAGCGGCCGTCATCGCGCGCCGAGACGCCGGCAGCCGACACAAACATGCACAACGCCACTGCAACCAAAGCGGTAAGTCTGTGCATAACGGCCTCCAGATGATTGCATTTGCGGACCACATAAGGGCCCGGCAGACCCGGAGAACTCAGCACATCGCCTACACCTCGCTTGCACTGTTTTGCTGAGTAACATTCGAGCCGCTGCAGTAAATTCAGCGTTGTGTCCGATACGCGACAATCGAGAACTCAACGAGTCATCACGGACGCAACGCAAAGCGCCGCTAAAGTTTCCACTGCAGCACAGCAACTACCGGACGAGACGATGAGCTTTTGCTTACTGAACGCGCACAACGCGGCACACGGATCGGCGTTGCCGCCGATCGTGTCGCTGTCCTAAAGAATGCGACGCTCGACCTAGTCTGCGAACGACGGCTTTGATCAGCGCAACGACAGCAAGCACGAGACAGTCGCTTGCCGCTTGGCGAGTTTCACTTAAAGGCTGGCGGCTAGTTCAGTCGCAAGTCACCGCCGTGCGCACGGCCTCGTCGTTCGCAACGTTAGGCCGTCGAATCTCGTCCGGCCGCCGCAAGCAACACGCCGGACGTCCCACCCCTTTGAGCGACTCACCAAGTATAAATCAGGTTGGCTCAACCGAACAGTCGCGCGCTCATTGGAACCGTGAAGTTACGAGCAATCGTACACGGCTTCCGGGGGCGGCGGCTCATCCCCACAAGATCGCATCGGCGGGATAAACGATGCTGCCCTCATAGCGCAGGCCGCGCGCACGATCTTCGGCGAGAAGGAGCGGCCCGTCCAAGTCCACCAGGCGAGCCCGCTGCGCCACAAGCATGGCCGGAGCCATGGCTAGCGAAGTCGCCACCATGCATCCAACCATAATGTCGAAGCCACGCCGTTCGGCTTCCGCCGCAAGCGCCAGCGCCTCGGTCAAGCCGCCGGCTTTGTCGAGCTTAACGTTGATCGCATCGTATTTGCCACCGATCGCATCGAGCGAAGCCCGATCGTGGACGCTCTCGTCGGCGCAGACCGGGATCGGCCGCCTGATCTGCGCGAGAGCGGCGTCGCGGCCCTCCGGCAACGGCTGCTCGATCAGCGTCACGCCGGCTTGCGCACAGGCGGCGAGATTGCGTTCGAGATCGTCTTCGCTCCACCCTTCATTGGCGTCGACAATAAGTTCGGCCTTGGGCGCGGCGCGCCGCACCGCGGCAATACGCTCGGCATCGTCACCGCCGCCGCCAAGTTTCACTTTGAGCAGAGGGCGGCTCGCGGCGCTTGCCGCGGCCTCCGCCATAGCCGCAGGCTTGTCGAGCGAGACGGTATAGGCCGTCACCACCGAGTTTGGCGCGGGCAACGCCGCGAGTTCGTGCGCCGGGCGGCCGGCTTGTTTGGCCGCAAGATCCCAAAATGCACAGTCCAGCGCGTTGCGCGCCGCCCCGGACGGCATCGCGGTTTGCAGCCCGGTACGGTCGAGCCCGCCGCGTAGCGCAACGCGCATTGCCTCGATTGCCGCGGCCACGCCTTCCGGCGTTTCGCCATAGCGGAGATAAGGAACCGCTTCGCCACGGCCGCGATGGCCGCCGTGTTCGAGCTCGGCAACCACCACAACGGCTTCGGTTTTGCTGCCGCGGCTGATGGTGAAGGCGCGCTGCAGCGGCCAGCGTTCGATCCGTACCGTCAGATTCATGTAGCGGATTATACGCGCCCGCTACGCCGAGCGGCGAGCGTTGCGAAACTTGAATTACGTTCAGTCGGATCGCAGAGTTGGCCGGCTCACGCGGCAATACCGGTGCGCTCATCGAACAGCGAGAGCGGCTCGTCTTCCTCCGCGGGCGGCGGCAGCAGCTCGGGGTGATCCGACCAGGTGATGATTTCGAAACGGCCGTCGGCGTGCTCGGCGAGCGCGGTGCAGCTTTCGACCCAGTCACCGCAATTCATGTAGCGAATGCCGAAATTCTCGTGAATGACGGCGTGGTGAATATGGCCGCAGATCACGCCATCGACGCGATGCCGCCGCGCCTCTTCCGCCAATGTCTGCTCGAATGCGCCAATATAGTTCACCGCGTTCTTGACCTTGTGTTTGGCCCATTGCGACAGCGACCAGTAGCGGAAACCCAGGCGGCGCCGGACGGCATTGAAGTAGCGGTTGATGAGGATCGCAAAGTCATAAGCGGTGTCGCCGAGCAGCGCCAGCCAGCGCGCATGCTTGACCACCATGTCGAACACGTCGCCGTGCACCACAAGATAGCGCCGCGCATCGCCTGCTTCATGGATTGCGGTCTCTACCACTTCGATGCCGCCGAAATGGGTCCCGTAATAGTCGCGCAGAAACTCATCGTGATTGCCGGGCAAATAAATGACTCGCGAGCCCTTTCGCGCCTTGCGCAAGAGTTTCTGCACGACGTCATTGTGATGTTGCGGCCAGAACCAGCCCGAGCGTAATTGCCAGCCGTCGACGATATCGCCGACCAGATAAATGGTCTCGGCGTCGTGGTAACGTAAAAAATTGAGAAGCTGTTCGGCCCGGCAGCCGCGCGCACCGAGATGCACATCCGAGATAAACAGAGTACGGAATTTTTTTGTACCGTGCTCGGATGTCACCGACCGAATTCTCGCGCGCAGTTTGATCGAATCAGGGTTATAGAGTTGCTCCATTGCAGCAGCATGACAGCAATCGTTAACGCGTCCTTTATGCGTCGAGCGGCTTGCGAAGATCGAAAACGACGCGCCAGAGAGTCACAAGCTTGTCATGGCGCCTGACTACCACTCGCGGCGATGCCGATTCCGATTCTCGCTGCTGCGATCTTATGCGCTCTCTTTGTTGCGGTTCAGATCACCAGCATTGCGATCGCGGTCGTCAGGTTGCGCCGGAAGGCGCCGCCTCATCCTGGCGACTACCCGCCGGTCAGCTTGGTTCGCCCGCTGTGTGGAATCGACAACTACGCCGCGGAGACGCTGCTTTCCACATTTGAGCTCGACCACCCGCGCTATGAAATATTGTTTTGCGTCGCCGATGCGAGAGATCCCGTTCTCCCGCTGATCAAAGATCTGATCGTCGCCCACCCCACGGTCGATGCGCGCGTGCTGATCGGCAACGACTGCGTGAGCGCGAATCCCAAACTCAATAACGTGGTCAAGGGCTGGCGCGCCGCGTCGCATGATTGGGTTGTTATCGCCGACAGTAATGTGCTGATGCCGCGCGATTACATTCAGCGGCTGTTCGCCAGTTGGCGTGCCGATACCGGGCTTGTCGCGTCGCCGCCGATCGGCGCGCAGCCGGGCGGATTTTGGGCGGAGATCGAATGCGCCTTCCTCAACACCTATCAGGCGCGCTGGCAATATATCGTCGATAGCTTTGGCAGAGGCTTTGCCCAGGGCAAGACCATGCTGTGGCGGCGCGCTGATCTCGAAGCGGGCGGCGGCATCGAAGCGCTCGGCAAGGAAGTCGCCGAAGACGCCGCAGCAACCAAAATTGTACGTTGCGCGGGACTCAAGGTGCGTCTGGTGGACCGGCCACTGGCGCAGCCGCTCGGCCGGCGCAGTGCCAGCGAGGTCTGGAATCGCCAGTTGCGCTGGGCGCGGCTACGGCGCGCCAGCTTTTTCATCTATTTCTTGCCGGAAATTCTCTCGGGCGGCGTTCTGCCGATGATTTGCGGTGCAATCTTAGCTTACGCCTTAGGCTGGCCGGTATTACTTTTCATTTTGGCGTTCGCGCTGTTCTGGTATGGCAGCGAAATGACGCTGGCGGCGGCAGGCGGCTGGCATGTCTCGCCGCTACACCCGCTCTATGGATTGATCCGCGATGTGATGCTGCCGGCGCTCTTTGTCGCCGCGCTGCGCGGCAATGATTTCATCTGGCGCGGCAACGCGATGCAGGTGGAGCGCATGCGACCGATTCGAATGGCGGCGCCGCTGCGGCCGCGGATCCAGGAGCTCGCCGCGGTTAGCCGAAAACGCCTGCGGGCATTGCGCGCGCGAACGTCTTGAAGCCTTCACTCAGCGCGTCTGAATTGCCTCCCGCGCCGCACGGTCGGCAATGGCCTGGATCGTCGCCGCATCGGCGGGGAAATCGGCTGCAATCCAGGCCTGTTCGGCCGCCCGCATCGCCGCTCCCAAAGCCGGCCCTGCGGCAAAACCGCGAGCCATAAAATCCGCCGCCTTGAGCGGAAATTCCGGCGCGTTCCAGGTCCGCGGTAGTTCGGCAAGCGCGCGCCAAGCGGAATCCGCAGCGCTCGCGGCGGAGCGCGACCAAGCCACCAGCACCTGGTCGGCGAAATGCTGGGAACCCAGCCGGTATAACAGTGCGCGGGCAGATGGGCCGCCACTTTCGGGTGACACGCGCCACCATCCCTCGAGCGCGGTCAATCTCTCGGTATCCGCATTGGACAGACGCAACCGTTGCGCAAGGCGCTCGCCATCCTCGGCGACCCACACGCCAAGCGCGCCGAGCCGCCGCACCGGATCGGATTCCGCTCCGATTGCTGCTTCGACCTTGACCATGTTTTCGAAACTCGCCAGCAGTGCAACCCCGCCCAGCACATTGCCGAGCAAGCCAGTCTCGGTCATCAGCGCCAGCGTTGGCGTGGCGTGCGGAGCGAGCAACAGTTTCAACAATTCGGCTCTTATGCGCTCGCGCGACAGCGAGTCGATTCCGGCTCGCCCGCGGATGCAGGCGTGCAAGCCCTCAGGATCGGGTGCACCCTCAGCGTGCCAAGCGTGAAAACGGAAAAAGCGGAGGATGCGTAGATAATCTTCGGCAATGCGCTGGTTCGGATCGCCGATGAAGCGGACCCGGCGTGCGGCGAGGTCGGCGAGACCGCCGACGTAATCGTGTACCTGACCATCCGCCGACAGTGATAGCGCATTGATGGTGAAATCGCGCCGCATGGCGTCCGCGACCCAGTCCCGGCCGAACACAACCTTGGCCTTACGGCCGTAGGTCTCGACGTCGCGCCGCAGCGTCGTCACTTCGAAAGGCTTGCCGGCGATCGAGACGGTCACGGTGCCGTGCTCGATGCCGGTGGGAACGGCCTTCCAGCCTGCCGCTTCGACGCGCCGCACGACTTCATCCGGTAGCGCCGTGGTCGCAATATCGATTTCATGAACGGAGAGACGCAGCAAGGCGTTGCGGACGGCGCCGCCGACGATGCGTGCTTCCTCGCCCTCGCTGTCAAGAAGTTCGAGTAGCGGCGCCGCTTCACCGCGCACGAGCCAGACGGCGTCGTCCAGAGATTTGCCTTTGCTCACTGCGTCGTCCCCGGTACGAACTTGCCATTTTCAATATGCGCCGGAATGTAAGTCGAGCCCGGCGGGGCGCCGGAAAACTGCGCGAAAAAGACAAAGCTACCGAGCATCAGAACAAATCCCGCAATCCCAAGCGCAGCGACGCGTCGCGCGCCCCAAGCCGATGGCTGCAGCAAGCCGTTCGGCGTCATCACGAGGAAGGCGGCATAGACGACAAACGGTGCGACAAATAATCCGATCTCAATCAGTATCGGCCGGATCATGCGCCATAAACCCGCTCGTAGAGATTCCGTAGAATACCTGCGGTGATGCCCCAGATGTAGCGATTCTGATAAGGGATTGCGTAATAATCGCGTGCAAAACCGTTCCAATCGCGCGTCTTGCGCTGGTGATTGGCCGGTGTCATCAGAAATTTCAGCGGCACTTCGAATGTCTCGGTCACCTCTTGTGGATTCAGCAAGAGGGTGAAATCGGGCTTGACCCGCGCCACCGTCGGCAGAATGCGAAAACCGGAGAAGGTCAGATAAAGATCGAGGTAGCCGATCGGCTCGATCAATGCAGGTGCAAGGCCGGTCTCTTCGCGCGCTTCGCGCAGTGCCGCGGCGACCGGGCTTTCGTCCGCCGGATCGATCTTGCCGCCGGGAAACGCGACCTGGCCGGCGTGACTCGCAAGCTCCGCCGTGCGCAAAGTCAGAAGCACGGTTGGTTCGCTGTGGTCGATGATCGGAACGAGCACCGCGGCGGGTCTCGTCGCCTTGACGCCCGCGCGCAGCCAGATTTCCGGATTGAGATCGAGATCGCCGCGCGCGCCTCGGGCGGCCGGATCGGCCAAACCCGCCGGCACTTCGAGAGTGAGCCGCTCGCGCGCGCGCTCGAAGAAATCGCCAATTGCGGCGGTATCTGCATTGTCGGCTCGGTCGTTCACGCCAAATCCTTTACCTGATCGGCGGGCGCCATCGGGAAAAAGACGCCCATCGAAGCGACACCGAACATCGCTCTATCCGCGACCTCGCGTTCTTCGCCGAGCGCGACAAGATCGAAGAACAGCGACCGCGTCACCTTGGCCCACAGGCCGCGGCGCACATGCAGATAGGGTTTCAAGCCTCCGGTCCCCACCTCGGGATCGAAACGCAATTGGTGCGCTGATCCGCAGGCGATCCACTCATCGACATTGGTCCGAAAGTTGAGCACCGGTCCGGCATCCCCGTCCGTGACTTTCAGCTCAACGGCAACAAACGGCGCGTCCTCCACTTGCAGGCCGCATTTCTCAACGGGCGTGACCAGGAAGTAATCGTCGCCTTCGCGCTTGAGTACGGAAGCGAACAACTTGACGAGCGCCGGCCGGCCGATCGGCGTCTTGAGATAGTACCAAGTCCCGTCCGCCGCGATGCGCATATCAAGGTTACCGCAGAACGGCGGGTCCCATAATTCGACCGGCGGCGGGCGCCGGCCCGCTTCGGCTAGCGCGCCTGTGATCGAGTCCAGGCCGAATTGCCCTGCCTTCGCCATGGTTTGCCTTGACTTTGAAGCTTAAGACATCGGCGTCGGCATGGTCATTTTGGCTTCGCGTTTGCCGATCGCCCATCCGGGCAGCAGCTAAACCTCAGTTGTGTTCCGGTGGCTTACGAATCAGCGCAAAATCTGCACCGGGCAGATGGCGCATATGTTGCATTTCATAAGCCGAAAACGGGGTACAAATGCGTTGTCGTTCGTTCATGTGATGCAAATCTGATCGGTGCAACGCTTTAAAGCAAGGAGTTGGCCATGCCCGCTACTGGCGGCGAAGGGCTCGAAAAGATCGAAGACATGATTGTGCGTGCGGCGGAGTCCACCGCGGCGCATGTGCGCGCCGCCAAAGCGGCGATCGGCATGGTCATATTCGGTCAGGATAAGGTCGTCGAGCAGGCGCTGGTTACCATATTGTCCGGCGGCCATGCCCTTCTGCTTGGCGTGCCCGGTTTGGCGAAGACCAAGCTCGTCGACACGATGGGCACCGTGCTCGGTCTCGACGCGCGGCGTATTCAGTTCACGCCCGATCTGATGCCGTCGGACATTCTTGGCACCGAAGTCCTGGAGGAGAGCCAGACCGGCAAGCGCAGCTTTCGTTTCATCTCGGGCCCGGTCTTTGCTCAGCTTCTCATGGCTGACGAAATCAACCGCGCCAGCCCGCGCACCCAATCGGCGCTGCTGCAGGCGATGCAGGAACAGCACGTGACGGTCGCGGGTACCAGACACGATCTGCCCAAGCCATTCCATGTCCTCGCCACGCAGAACCCTCTCGAGCAGGAAGGCACCTACCCGCTGCCGGAAGCGCAACTCGATCGCTTCCTGATGGAAATCGACGTCGACTATCCCGACCGCGAAGCCGAGCGGAGGATCCTGTCCGAAACAACCGGCTCCGAGGAAACCCGGCCAAAGCCGGCGATGACGGCCGAGGACCTGATGGCGGCGCAGCGCTTGGTGCGCAGGCTTCCGGTCGGCGATTCCGTTGTCGAGGCGATTCTGGCGCTGGTGCGGTCCGCACGTCCGGGCGCCGATAGCAGTGGTGACGCCAAACTCATTGCTTGGGGCCCAAGCCCGCGCGCGAGCCAGGCGCTGATGCTCGCGGTGCGCGCTCGCGCATTGCTCGATGCCCGGTTGGCGCCCTCCATCGACGACGTCATCGAACTTGCCGAGCCCATTCTTAAGCACAGGATGGCGCTCACTTTCACGGCGCGCGCCGAAGGCGAAACGATCGAAGCCGTGGTCGCACGATTAAAGGCGCGGATCGGATAGGCCGATGGCAACGGAGACCTCGTCTCCACATTCGCGCTCACCACAGCGCATATACCCGGACGGTGCGGCGGTCGCCCGCGCGTCCGGCGAAGGCCGTACGCTCGCAGCAAGCATGCCGCGGCTTATTCTCGAAGCGCGTCGCGTGGCGGCCACCGTGATCCACGGCTTGCACGGACGCCGCCGCGCTGGACCGGGCGAGAATTTCTGGCAGTACCGCCGCTTTGTTTCCGGCGAACCGGCCTCACGAGTCGATTGGCGTCGGTCGGCGCGCGACGACCATCTTTATGTGCGCGAGCAGGAATGGGAAGCGGCGCATACGGTTTGGATCTGGCCCGATCGTTCGCCCTCAATGTATTTTGCCTCGTCACTTGCGCGCGACAGCAAACTTTATCGGACGCTCGTTATCGCGCTTGCCCTTGCCGAGGTCCTGGTCGAAGGCGGCGAGCGCGTCGGAATTCCAGGCTTGATGCGTCCGACCGGCAGCCGCAACGTCATCGAGCGGATCACCCAGGCCATTCTGGTGGATCGCGACGAGCGTGTGAGCCTGCCGCCGAATTTCGCGCCCTCCCCGCTCGCCGAGGTGGTTTTGCTCTCCGACCTCTGGAGCGATATTGCCGACGTGCGGCGGATCATCGCGCAGCTCTCCAGCGATGGTACCCAGGGACATATTGTACAGATCATCGATCCGGCGGAGGAGACATTTCCCTATTGGGGCCGGGTCGAATTCATCGAGCCGGAAGATGGCAGACGCATCACCGCGGGACGGGCCGAGAACTGGCGCGCCGATTACATCGCCCAGATTGCGCAGCACCGCGCTGCGATCCGCAGCGAGGCCGATCGGCTCGGCTGGAGCTTCAGCATCCATCGAACCGACCGTCCGGCGGCCGAGCTTCTGCTAGCTTTACACGCCCGGATCGGCGCCGGTGCAGGTTATGAACGGATGCAAGTGCAGGCGCCCACACGATCGGCGGTATCGGCATGATCAGCGCGCTTTCGCTCGGTTTTACCGAACCGCTGGTGCTTACCGGGCTAATCACCTTGCCGGCGCTGTGGTGGTTGTTGCGCTTGATCCCGCCGCGCCCGCGGCGCATCGACTTTCCGCCGACCAGGCTTCTTTTCGCAATTGTGCCGAGGGAGGAAACGCCGGCCCGCACCCCGTGGTGGCTCACGCTGTTGCGGCTTACGCTCGCCGCGACGATCATCATCGCCGCCGCCGGTCCGCTTTGGCATCCGCCGGTGGCGGCGACTAAGACCCACGCACCGCTCGCAATCCTGTTCGACGACGGTTGGACGGCGGCGAGTACGTGGGAGGCGCGGGTGCGCACCGCCGATGACGTTATTATGCGTGCAGCGGACGACCGGCGCGCCGTGGCATTGCTGCCGCTATCCCAGGGCGCACGTGACATTTCGCTCGAAACCGCCGACTCGGCGCGAGTGCGGCTGCAGCAAATCAAGCCGGTCCCCTATCGCATCGACCGCGCCGAGGCTCTGCCCTCGCTGTCACGCTTCCTCTCGACCAATCCCGAGATCGAACTGGTCTGGCTTTCTGACGGAATAGATCTCGGCAACGGAGCTGCCTTTATCACCAGCCTGGAACAAACGGTCGGTCAGCATCCGCTCACGATAGTCACCGGCGGAATCCCGCAGCCGCGCGCACTCAACGGAGCCGAGAATGCCGCCGGCGCCTTGGCTGTGAAGGTCCTGCGCGCGACGCCCGGTGCACCTGACACCGGCACGGTACGGGCGCTCGATCTAAAAGGACTGCCGCTGGGCGAAGCACAATTCACTTTCAAGCCGGCCGATCGAGAAACCGAAGCGCGTTTCGAACTGCCGGTCGAGTTGCGCAATGAGATTAGGCGACTGGAAATTGCCGGTGAGCGATCGGCAGGCGCGGTCCAGCTTTTGGATAAACGGTCGCGCCGCCGCACCGTTGGCGTCGTCTCCGGCGCGAACGCCGATGTTGCCGAGCCGTTATTGTCATCGAGCTATTACCTGCAGCGCGCCCTTGAGCCGTTCGCCGATGTGCGACTTGCGCAAGGAGAATCGCCGGCCGATGCCGTGTCTCACTTTCTTGATCAAAATCTGCCGATGCTGATCCTCACCGATGTCGGCAATGTCGGCGACGCGCATGACCGCCTTGCCCGCTGGGTCGAAGACGGCGGCGTTTTAGTGCGGTTCGCGGGTCCGCGGCTTGCCGCGTCCGAGGACGACCTCGTGCCTGTCAGGCTGCGTCGCGGCGGCCGTATTCTTGGGGGCAGCCTGAGCTGGGACAAACCACAACCGCTGGCGGCGTTCTCGCGCGACAGTCCATTCGGCGGTTTGCCGGTGCCCGATGATGTCACCGTCACCCGCCAAGTTCTCGCCGAACCCGATGCGACGCTCGGCGATAACACGTGGGCGACGCTCGCTGATGGCACGCCTTTGGTCACCGCGGCGCACCGCGGCAAGGGCCTCATCGTACTGTTTCATGTCACCGGCGATACGCGCTGGTCGGACCTGCCGCTGTCCGGCGCCTTTGTCGATATGCTCAAGCGCATTGTCGCCCTGTCCGGCACGACTATGGCCACCGAGGGCACGGCGGCAGCAAGCAAGAATGCGCACGCCGTCGCCGCGCCCAGTCACATCCTGGATGGCTTTGGCAGCTTCGTGGCGCCGCCGCCGACCGCGCGGCCGGTGCCGGAAGATTTTGCCGGTGGCGCCACGCACGATCATCCGCCGGGATTTTACGGACCGCCCGAGAGCCTTCTGGCCGTCAACACCTTAGCTGGCGGCGATCGCCTCGCCGCGCTTGATTTTTCGCCGCTCGTCAATGCCAGTCGTGAAGTTTACCGCACCAGCGAACCGCAGGATTTGCGCGGACCAGTCCTGCTTGCGGCCATCGCTTTGCTGCTGCTCGACTCGGTTATTGTCCTGTTCCTGGGCGGCGGCATACAGCGCCTCATCCCGCGCCGTTTGCCTGCAGCTTCGGCATCCATTGTCGTGATCGCCGCTCTGACGCTGACATGCGTAAGCGCCTATGCGCAGCAATCGCCGACGAATGCGCCGCAGTCGGCGCTTGAGACCAAACTTGCCTATGTCATCACCGGAAATGCCGAGGTCGATTCCATCAGCAAGGCCGGGCTTTCCGGGCTCACATTATTTCTCGCGCAGCGAACCGCACTCGAGCCCGGTGATCCGATCGGGCTCGATATCGCCCGCGACGAGCTTGTGTTTTATCCGCTGATCTACTGGCCGATCGTGCCCGGCGCGCCGCGGCCCTCCGATGCGGCCCTCAAGCGCATCGATGCCTACATGAAAGACGGCGGTACCGTGCTGTTCGACACTCGCGACGCGGTCGTCGCGCCGGCCGGCCAAGGCGGCGAAACCCGCAGTCCGGGGATGCTCGAACTGCGGAAAATCCTTTCGTCGCTCGACATTCCTGAACTCGAGCCGGTTCCGCGCGATCACGTTTTGACCAAGACCTTTTATCTGCTGCGCGATTTTCCCGGCCGCTTCGACGGCGGCCAGCTCTGGGTTGAGGCACTGCCCTCGGAAAGCGAGCAGGAAGCCTCGGACCGCCCTGCCCGCGGCGGCGATGGCGTCTCGTCAATCATCATAACCTCGAACGATTTCGCCGGCGCCTGGGCGACGCGGCCGGACGGCCAGCCGATGCTGCCGATGGTGGACGGACAACCCCGCCAGCGTGAGCTCGCGTTCCGCGCCGGCGTGAATATCGTGATGTACACGCTCACCGGCAATTACAAAGCCGATCAAGTGCATGTGCCGGCGCTGCTTGAGCGCTTAGGCCAATAAACGTCGGACTGGGAGAGAGCTTTTGAACATCGGTATTGCGTTCGCTCCCCTAGTCGCCACGCAGATCCTGTGGGCGGTGATTGCGGCGGCGGTCCTGTTTGCGCTGGTCCTGTTTGTATCGCGCAGCCGCGGTGCCGCAGTGCGGACGCTTGCCTTGGCATTGATCGCGCTCGCGCTCGCCAATCCATCGTTCACGCGCGAGGACCGCGATCCGCTGACTTCGGTTGCGGTCGTCGTTGTCGACAAGAGTCCGAGCCAGAACTTCGGCGATCGCATGGCGCAGACCGAGGCGGCCCGCGCGAAAATCCTCGACGCGCTGCATCGAATTCCGGGATTGGAGGTGCGCGTTATCGAGGCCGGAGAAGCCGACGGCGAGACCGACGGCACGCGTCTGTTCACAGCCCTTAATTCGACACTGGCCGACGTTCCGTCGGATCGGTTTGCCGGTGTCATCATGATCACCGATGGCCGTGTGCATGACGTGCCGGCTGACGCTGGCTCGCTGGGTTTTTCGGCGCCCGTGCACGCTCTCATCACCGGTCATGCGGACGAACGCGACCGCCGCATCGCCCTGGTCGCGGCGCCGCGGTTCGGTATTGTCGGTCAGCCGCAGACGATCACGTATCGGGTCGAGGACCAGGGTGCGCACGAAAGCACCGCGCAGGTAACCGTTCGGCGCGACGGCGATGTCGTCGAAACGCGCAATGTTCCGATCGGCACTGCGCAGAGCGTCACCGTACCGATTCCTCACGGCGGACAGAATATCGTCGAGATCGAGGCATCGCCGCTTGCAGGCGAGCTCACCCAGGTCAACAACCGGGTCGTTGTGAGCATCGACGGCGTGCGCGACAAGCTGCGCGTTCTCCTCGTATCGGGCGAGCCACACGCCGGCGAACGCACTTGGCGCAATCTTCTCAAATCCGACCCATCGGTCGACCTAGTGCACTTCACGATTCTGCGTCCGCCGGAAAAGCAAGATGGCACGCCGATCAACGAACTGTCGCTGATCGCGTTCCCCACCCGCGAGCTGTTTCAGCAAAAGATCGATGATTTTCAGCTGATCATGTTCGACCGGTACGCGCGCCAGGGCGTGCTGCCGATCATCTATTTCGACAACATCACCCGCTACGTGCGTGACGGCGGCGCTGTGCTGGTCGCCGCCGGTCCCGATTATGCAAGCTCAACCAGCATCTGGCGCACGCCGCTCGATGCGATCTTGCCGGCCGAGCCGAGCGGCAACGTCACAAATCAGGCATACCGGCCGGAGCTCACCGAGCTTGGCCGGCGCCATCCCGTCACCCGCGGTCTTGAAGGCTCCGAAGGCAAGTCGCCGCAGTGGAGCGAATGGTTTCGCGTTGTCGACACGCGCAGCGCGACCGGCACTACAATCATGCAGGGTCCGGATGCAAAACCGTTGCTCGTCCTCTCCCACGAGGGTGAGGGTCGTGTCGCGCTCTTGCTGTCGGATCACATCTGGCTATGGGCCCGCGGCTTTGAAGGCGGTGGGCCGCACCTCGACTTGCTCCGGCGTCTGTCGCATTGGCTCATGAAAGAGCCTGACCTGGAGGAGGAAGCGCTGCGGTTGACCGTCAGCGGTCACGACCTTCTCGTGCGCCGCCAGACGATGGCTGACCAGGTCGCGGACGTGACGTTGACCTCGCCTTCAGGCGCAGCGCGAACGCTCAAACTCGATGTGAAGAAGCCGGGCGTTTGGGAATCAAGCGTCAGCGCCAATGAACTCGGCCTTTGGCGCGCCACGGATGGCAAGCTCAATGCTCTGATCAATGTCGGACCGGCAAATCCACGCGAATATGCCGAAGTGACCTCCACCACCCAGGTGCTGGCGCCGCTGGCCAATGCCACAGGCGGCGACGCGCGGCGGCTTGAAGACGGCGGCGGATTGAATGTGCCGCGCATCATCGCGGTGCGCTCAGCGGATACTTACAAGGGCGACGACTGGCTCGGGCTGAAGATGAGCGACGCCAGCGTGGTCCGCGGCGTCGGCGTACTACCGGTCTTTGCCGGGCTGCTCGGTTTACTTTTATTGCTCGGGAGCATCGCCGGTACCTGGGTGCGCGAGGGACGCTAAAGCGAAATGATTCGCGCAGGCGGGAAACCCGTGTCCACTTTTTCGGGAATCATGGTTTGGCGGTTTAATCCGGGCGTATCGGGCCGGATACGCCTTCAAAGGCACCTTCCGCTAATTCCGCAAGCAACAGCCGCGCTGGATCGACCGGACCAGGCATGATCGCGCGCCCACGCGGGATGCGCTTGAAGCCGCATTTCTCGTAATACGCCTCATCGCCGACCAGGATGACGAGGCGATGGCCCTTGTCCTTCGATTCCTTGAGCGCGCGTTCGATCAAGGCTTGTCCCACGCCGCGATCCCGAAATGCCGGCTCAACGGTTACCGGTCCAAGCAACAGCGCCTTGGCCTCACCGATGCGAATGGGCGAAAGCCAGACCGAGCCGACCAGTAACGTCCCAATGCGGGCCGTAAACGACAGCTCGCGAATGTGCTCAACCTGTTCGCGCAACCGGTATGCCGTTTTGGCGTAACGTCCTGGGCCAAACGTGCGTTCGTGCAGGCGCTCGATCGCGACCGCATCGTCCGCAGCCTCGGGCTGTATGCTCACGGAAATGTCATTCATCCCGCCGCCGCCTAGCATCCCGCTTTGCTAACGTCCAGTTATGACAAGGCGCGGTGCACTATCGCGGCCGTCGACAATCATTACATTGGATGCTTAAGAATTGGAGGAAGACCGATGGGCTTGCTCGTCAATGGCGCCTGGCAAGAAGACATTTCCCGCACCAAAGAAGGCCGTTTTATCAGGCCAGCATCGGTTTTTCGCAATTTCGTTACGCGGGACGGTAGTCTTGGGCCATCGGGCGAAGGCAACTTTGCCGCCGAACCGGGACGCTATCACCTTTACGTCTCGCTCGCCTGCCCATGGGCCCACCGCACGCTGATCTTGCGCGCCTTAAAGAAGCTCGAACCGGTCATTTCGGTCTCAATCACCGAACCGCTCTACGGCAAGACTGGGTGGGAATTCGGCTCTGCGCGCGGCGCCACCAAGGACACGGAAAACGGCAAGGCAACGCTCGCCGAAATCTACTTGTTGGCTGACCCGCACTATACCGGCCGAGTTTCGGTCCCGGTGCTGTGGGACAAAAAGCAGCGAACGATCGTCAATAATGAATCGTCCGAGATCATCCGCATGCTCAACTCGGCGTTTGACGCCCTCACTGACGTGCGGGCCGACTATTATCCGGTCGCGTTGCGGCACGAGATCGATGCCGTGAACGAGCTCATTTATCCAAACATCAACAATGGAGTTTATCGCGCTGGTTTCGCCACAACCCAGGACGCTTACGAAGAAGCCGCCTACGGCATTTTCGAGACTCTCGACCAGCTCGAGAAGCGACTATCGCAGCAGCGCTATTTGGTGGGCCAAATCACCGAGGCGGACTGGCGGCTGTTCACCACGCTGGTTCGGTTCGACACGGTGTACTATAGCCACTTCAAGTGCAATCTGCGACGCATCGCGGACTATGCCAATCTGTGGAATTACACGCGCGATCTCTACCAGATGCCCGGCATCGCCGAGACCGTGAGCATCGATCATATCAAGCGCCATTACTACGGCAGCCAGCGCCAGGTGAATCCGACTGGCATTGTGCCGATCGGGCCAACAATCGACTTTACCGCTCCGCACGACCGTAAGCGTTTCGGGTGAGACGAAAAGGGCAAACGACAACGCTAACCGTTGGCGTGATCACCAGGTTTCTGAAACGGTGCGGCCGGTGACGACCTCGGCAATACGCTCCCGCGTCGCGGGTGACGTGTCAGCGGGCAAGTCCTGCATCGCGAAAAAGCCGTGCGCTATGATTTCGTGGTTTGGTTTAGGCGGCGCCGTCTGCTGGAACGACCGCACCACGTAAAGCGCAACATGGTCGCGCGATGAGATCCGCCGGTTGAAATAAATTGCATGGAGCACCGGCGTGTCGTTCAATTCGATATTGCCTTCCTCGCGCAACTCGCGCGCAAGCGCTGCGAGCAGCGTCTCTCCCTTCTCCACCCCGCCGCCCGGCAGATGCCACCCGGCGACATAGGAGTGTTTGACCAGGAACACGCGCCCTTCGCCGTCCAAAACGAGGCCCCGGACACCGATCGTGAGACCTCGCGAAAGCCGCCAATAAACGTGGAAAAGCGCGCGAATAAGCGGCTCCAAGCGGCGATGAACAGTGCTCAATGGCATCCTGCGATCCGCTTGCGATCCGGGCTGGCTTCACCAATTAGAATGGCTCTAAAATAGCCCGTCTTCATCGCCCAAAACACATTAGCCCCATGGGGAAATTCCTTGAAACGGTTCGCCGATCTCAATCAGCAGGAAATCCTTGCGCTCGCCATTTCCAACGAGGACGAGGACAACCGGATTTACCGATCATTCGCCGACCGGCTACGCAATGCTTATCCCGAGACTGCGGAAATGTACGACAAAATGGCGCTCGAGGAGATGAATCATCGCGACATGCTGCTCGACCTGCATCGGAAGAAGTTCGGCGACTTCCTGCCTCTGATCCGTCGCCAAGACGTCAAGGGATTTGTAGCGCGGCAGCCGATTTGGCTGAACCGGACGCTGAGCATCGACGCAACCCGTAAATTCGCCGAGGAGATGGAATACGAGACCGCGCGGTTCTACCGGCGCGCCGCCGAAACTGCGCGCGACGATTCCGTCCGGCATCTGCTGCGCCAACTCGCCGCCGCCGAAGACAAACACGAATCGCTTGCGCATGAGCTTGGCGAAAAGATCACCCCAAGGGCGCGCGAAGCCGAAGACAGCACCGCACGGCGAATGTTCGTGTTGCAATACGTCCAGCCCGGGCTCGCCGGGTTAATGGATGGATCGGTTTCGACGCTGGCGCCTTTATTCGCTGCCGCCTTCGCTACTCGCAACACTTGGTCAACATTCCTGGTCGGACTTGCCGCCGCACTCGGCGCCGGCATCTCGATGGCTTTTGCCGAAGCATTGTCCGACGACGGCTCGCTCACCGGGCGCGGTGCGCCGGTGGTCCGGGGCGGAGTGACCGGGGCAATGACGGCGATCGGCGGTCTCGGCCATGCGTTGCCTTACCTCATTCCGCATTTCTACGTCGCGACGTCAGTCGCTTGCGCAGTCGTCGCAATTGAGCTCGCTGTCATCGCCTGGATCAGGACGCACTACATGGACACGCCCTTCCTACAGGCGGTGTTCCAGGTCGTCGTGGGAGGCGTGCTGGTATTCGCGGTCGGTATCCTCATCGGCAGCTCGTGATTTATTATCCCCCGTCGGCGATCGCGGGCGCCGATCATCGCCGCTGAGGGCGCCCCCGATGTTCACACTTGCGCATCTATCGGATCTGCATCTGGCGCTGACGCCGAAGCCATCCGAGCTCGCGAGCAAGCGCGGGCTGGGCTACATCAACTGGCAGCGCAAGCGCAAATACATCCACCGCCCCGACGTGTTGACGGCGATCACGCGCGATTTAGTGGCGCGATCGGCTGAACACATCGCCGTCACCGGCGATCTCACCAATTTTTCGCTGCCCGGCGAATATGCCTGGGCGAAGCGATGGCTCGAGTCGCTGGGGCGACCCACCGACGTCACCGTGATTCCCGGCAATCACGACGCTTATGTTCGCGATGCGGAGGAATTGCCGGGAAAATTTTGGGGCGATTACATGCGCGGCGATGACGGGCTCGAGCGCTTTCCGTTTGTTCGCCGCCGCGCCGATGCGGCGTTGATTGCGCTTTCGACCGGCGTGCCCACCGGTCCATTCATGGCAACCGGTCGGCTTGGCGAAAGACAGCTCGCTCGGCTCGCCGAAGCGCTCGAAGAAACGCGCGGAAGTTTCCGTATCGTCCTGATCCATCATCCGCCGCTCAGTCCGGCGCGGCGGTTTTTCCGGCGTCTCATCGACGGCGCGGATTTACGCCGGGTGCTGGCGGCAAAAGGTGCAGAGCTTTTGCTTCACGGCCACGATCACCGGCGGTCGCTCGTCTGGCTCGAGGGCGCCGGCAACAAAAAAATTCCAGCCGTTGGCGTAGCCTCGGCTTCGGCGCAGGCAAAATATGCAAACGAAGATCCGGCCGGTTATAACATATTTCGGATCGAGGGCTCGTCCGGCAACTGGCGGTGCGAGATAATTTCGTACCAGCGCAGCGGTGACGGCGCGATAGGCGAATGCGCCCGTTTCCGAATCTATTGAGAAGCGGAACGATCAGCCGGGCGACAATACGGCTGCGAGTACGAACAGCGTCGCCACGCCAGCGAGAAATCCAATCGCCAAGACTGCCAGCGTTCGCCGGCGCCGGCGCCAGCGGTAATACCGCGCCATCTTGTTTGACATGCGCGCCAGCAGATCCGGATCAGCCTCAAGCGCCCGTTGCCGCTCGACCAGCCGGCGTGCGACATAGGTTGTAACCGCCTGCACGACATCGGGGATTTCGTAAGATTCCGCCAGCACGCGGCGCCCCATTCGGCTGTCGTGCAAAAAACGATAAAGCCGCTTGTCGCGACCCATTGCGACATGGGCAAGCGCGTCGATCCATAACCGTGGCGTCTCGCCGCGGCTGATGCCGCGATCGAACAGATCGACTTCCGGCGGGACTTCCGCGAACAGCGGATTGAGCGCTTCATTGAGAAGCTCGAGCCGCGCCAATTCGGCATCGCGCAGATCGATGATGACATTGGTGCGTTCGGCAGCCTCGACGCGCGCTTGATGGATCGCCTCCTTCAACTGCGAAGGCGATTGTGCGTCTACCGCCGCGGCGTCCTTCGGTTTACGACCCCACATGCCGTCCACACCGTCCTGCCCGCCGAACGATACACCAAGACCGGGCAAGCAGGAATGCCGGCCCTATACGCCGCGGCCGCCATCGACCTCCATGATATTGCCGGTGAGGAATTTGGCCTCGGCCGAGGCCAGGAATAAAGCCGCGTCGGCGATGTCCTGCGGCAAGGCAAGGCGGCCCATGGGAATGGTGGCCACGAATTTCTCCCGCATGCCCGGGGCCGGACCGAGAAAGGACGGCAGCAGTGGCGTTTCGGTGGAGACCGGAGCGATAACGCAGACGCGGCCGTCAGGCGCGAGCTCGACGGCGAGCGACTTGGTCAAAACGTGGACGGCACCTTTGGTGGCGTTATAGGCTGAGAGCCCGGGGCGCGGACGTAATCCGGCGGTCGATCCGATATTGACGATGACGCCCCCGCCCTGCTTCCGGAACGCCGGAATAACCGCCTGACAAGCGAGAAATATCCCCTTCACATTGACGGCAAAAATTCGGTCGTATTCCGCCTCGCTGATCTCCAGCACCGGCTTGCTGACGTGCGTCGCTCCGGCGTTGTTGACGAGGATATCGAGGACGCCGAACGCCGCCAGCGTCTCCTCAATCACGCCGTCGATATCCGCTTTTTTGCTCACGTCGCAGCGTAGTGCGATAGCCTTATTGCCGATCGTGCGGGCGGCGGATTTGGCGGCATCGGCATCGATGTCGGCAAGCGCGACGCGGGCGCCCTCGCGCGCGTACGTCTCGGCAATGCATTTGCCGATGCCCGAACCGGCGCCAGTCACAAGCGCAATCTTGCCATCGAGGCGCATGAGATAACTCCGTTTACGATGGCGATTACTCGCCCCGCCCTCCGCTTATGCCGCCGCATTCGCAAGTGAACCAGTCGGCTCGCTAGGCTGCGCACGCCAATCCTCCGGGCCGTTGTTGCCCACTATTCTGCCCACTATCGGAGTGGGCAGAATTGTGGTTGACCTCGGCCCACCAACTTGGTTCGCTTCGCCCTTGCCGCGGCAATGACAATGCCAACGACAAGACGCGGCTTAAGGAGGCTTCCGAGGACCGGCGTTCCCGCCGGTGACGGGCAATGAACGCACAGCAGCTGCTCCAGGAAATTTCTGATTACTGCCGCCGCACCGGGCTAGCGGAATCCACGTTCGGCCGGCGTGCCGTGAACGACGGCAAGCTGACGGCGCGACTGCGCAACGGCGGCCGCATCACTACCGATACGCTCGACCGCATTCACGGCTTCATGGTGGCGCACCCCGCGCAGACCGACCGGCCGGCGATCATCGAGCGCACGCGGGAGAGCCGCGCCGCCTCGCCGCCGCCGGCGCCGACCAAGGCCGTCGACCCGCAACGCAATTTCCGCTTCTTCGACAACCGCCAGAAATACCTGCTGTTCGTCAACACCTGCAGCGAGAAATGGGAGGTCGCGCACCGCGTCTCGGAAGAGCTCGCTCACATCCATCCGCGGCCGCCGGCGGTACGGGTGTTCGACGCCGGCGTCGGCGACGGCACCGTCCTGGTGCGGGTCATGCGCGCCATGCACGACCGTTTTCCGCACATGCCGTTCTACATGGTCGGCAAGGAGATCAGCCTCGAAGACGTCCGGCTCACGCTGCAAAAGATGTCAGACCGGTTCTTCGAACATCCGGCGACCGTGCTGGTGCTTACCAATCTCGCTTATGCCGACGCGCCGTGGCTCGCGGTCAAATCGATCAATGCGGCGTCGAGCCTGGTTTGGCACGAGCTGCCGCTGCTCGGCAATTCGGCGCACCAGTTCGAGAAGCAGATCATCAGCCTTGAGTCGTTCTTGGGTGAGAATTGGAAAGCGACGGTGAGCGCCCGCACCGGCAATCCAATCTACGAACGCCCGGTCGTCCTCGTGCTCTATCGCGAAGATCATCGCTTCCTCCTCGATCCGATCATTCCGCGGCCGGGTGGCACACAGGCCAATTACGACATGGTGATCGCTTCGCAACCGTACCGGGCGCGCGCGCCGCTCGAATTCAAGGCCAAGCGCGTGATCGCGCCGCTCGCTCGCGCACTTGGACCCGGCGGACGACTCGTCGCCATTCACTCCCATGGTCACGATCCAGGAATGGAGATCATCCAAAGGGTCTGGCCCGACGATCATCCGTTCATCCATGATCGGCACCAGATCCTCAAAGCGGTGAAGCACGAATTGGGTCCGGCCGGCCGCGACCTCAACTTCAATGCCTATGCCGACAATCGCGCGCTGTTTCGCTACGTGATGCACACGCTGCCGTCGGAAATTTCCGACTCGATCGGCACTTCAACGCTGTTCGCAGCGTGGAACGCCGCGATCTATGTGGCGCAAGTTGAGGACGACCGCTTGGCGGATGTTGGCAATCGCTACATCGATGCCACACGCTCGGTGCTTCGCGAGCGCGGCGGGCTGTGGTTCTTTGACGAATCTTTCGTGATTTCCCGGCGACGTAATTAACGCGCCGCGTTTCGTTCTGCGCGAAATAAGGATAAAACGCCCCTCCCCCATTCTGGAGGCGCGGACTAAACTTACGCACATGCTGTTCGTCGTCCACGCGCTCGACAAGAAAGACATTCTGCCGACCCGCGCCAAGCACTACCGTGACCATCGCATCCATCTCGACCGCGCCGAGGCGCATGCGGTCGACGTGATCACGGCGGGCACGCTGGTGGCCGACGACGGCGAGACGCCGGTCGGCAGCATTTTCGTCATCGACGCCGCGGACCGCGCTGCGGTCGATGCCTTTACTTGCAGCGATCCCTATCACGTCAACGGCGTTTGGGAGCGGGTGACGATCCACCGCTACAATAAGAAGCGCGGCACCCCGATCGTGAGCCGGCGGTAGTACTCGGTCAGCTGGAGCCCACCTTTTTCCGCAGTCCCATTCGCTCAAGCCGCCCGATCACCTCGTCAATGAAATACGGCAGCTCGTCCAGGTAATTGACCAGCGAGATGGCAATGCCGGTGAGACCGGCTTTGCTCAGTTCAGCGATCTGCGCCGCGACGTGATCCGGGTCGCCGACGATCGGCAAGCCGCCCATGCCCTGCGCATAGTGGCTGCGCTGTGTGAGATATTCCTGCATCGGCACGGTCTGCGGCGAAATATTTTTCAGCGCCAGGATGCCGTCCACGGCCGACCAGTCGGCGCGCTCCATGATGCAATGATGAAAATAATCTTCGGCCTCCTTCTTGGTCGGTCGGCAGGTGACGACGCCGACCGTGTAACAACCAATTTCGCGCCCCTGCGCGCGCGCAGCTTCTTTGGCGCGGCGAACGCGTTGCGCGCTTTCCTCGAGCGAGGTGCGTGAAGCCTGTAGAAAAAACGCGTCGCAGTTCTTCACCGCGAACGCCTGCCCCGTCGCAGATGCCCCAGCGTTCATGATCACCGGGCGGGTGCCGCCATAGGGTTTCGGCTTGCCGCGAACGCCTTTCATA
>JBKPIZ010000027.1:0-17281 GCA_046730495.1 Pseudomonadota bacterium | reverse complement strand
CGTAAGGCCCGGCTGAATATCAATTGCGTCTGTCGGCGTTTCGCCTCCGATTTTTTCTTTCGTTCTTTCCCGTTCGTCCTGTTTGTCATTGCCGGGCTTGACCCGGCCATCCATGCAGAAGCTGAGCCTGCACAGCGCAATCCACCGGCGCTCACAGGCTTCAGCTCAGCATGGACCACCGGGTCAAGCCCGGTGGTGACGAGTCGTGACCGTGGCGTTTCATAGCTCGGGCGCGAAGACGCGCCGCGAGAACGAGTGTGTGCTGCCCCAATCCGTTCACCATTCCGTCCGCCTGCGCTCCCGGACATTTGAACCAAAGCGGCGCCAAAGACTTCTTTTGCTGGGGATCGGCATGTACCAGGGTGTGCTCCATGTTGTTCGGCAAACTGTATGCGCGCCAGGCGCGGAAGCGCTGTTGGCTCGCCACGTCCATGCTTGGCTCTGTGCTTGGCGGCCTTTCGCTCGCGACCCCCGCCAGCGCCAGCATCCTCATCACCATCGACAAGAGCGCGCAGCAGATGTCAGTCGCGGTCGATGGCGCGCAGCGTTACGTCTGGCCGATCTCGACCGGGCGGCCCGGCTATGACACGCCGAACGGCAGCTTCAAACCGAACCGCATGGATGCCGACCATTACTCCCAGGAATGGGACAATGCGCCGATGCCGCATGCGATTTTCTTCGATCTCGACGGTCATGCCATCCACGGCTTCTTCGACGTGAAACATCTCGGCAGCGCACAATGCCCCGGTGGCGTGCTCACGGCTGCCGGTCAACCAGACCGTATCGTCGGAGCCAACGCAAATTGCGCCCGGCTATGGCGGCCAGCCCTCGCCCTATTACGGTGACCGCGGCTATGGCCAGCCCAGTTACGGGCAGCCTGGCTATGCTCAGCCCAGTTATGGCCAGCCCAGTTATGGGCAACCCAATTCCCAGCCCGGTTACGCGCAGCGTTCCTACGCCCGGCCCTATCAGGGCCAGTCCACCTACGGTCAGTCGTATTACGCGCAGCCCGGCTATGCGCCGCCCGCTTACCCGCCACAGCCCCCCGCACCACCGTCTTACAGTCCGCCGGGCTACTGGCAGCGGTGACGAATTGCGAGTGGCGAATAGGGACAGCGTGATCGGTGTTAGCCACTGGCTACTCGCTCCTCCCTACGCGCATTTCTGCTGAAAGGATCACAACCATGCCGCATCGTGCCCGCTTGAGTTTTGCCGCCTTCGCACTTGCCGGGCTTTGCGCCGGGCCGGCCAGCGCCGCGCTGATCATGCATAAGGATCTGTCATTGAACGTCGCCAAGACGATTGCCGAGGAGGCGGTAGCGGCCTGCGCCGCCAAGGGCTATCCGGTATCCGCCGTGGTCGTGAATCGCGACGGCGATACCATCGTCGCCATGCACGGCGACGAAGCCTCGCCGCACACGATGGAGAATGCGCGACGCAAGGCCTATACTGCGATGACCTTCAAACAACCGACCGCGGAATACGCCAAGAAGCTGCAAGATCCGACCTCGGTCGCGCATCAGCAGGTGACGCTGCCGAATGTCATTGCAATTCCCGGCGGGCAGCCGATCAAGGTCGGCGACCAGGTGATCGGCGGCATCGGCGTGTCGGGCTCGCCCGGTGTCGATGACGATTGCGTCAATGCCGGTCTCGCCAAGGCGAAGGACCAGCTGCAGTAGGTCTGGCCGCTCTTTCGTCCGCTCGTCCCCGCGAAAGCGGGGACCTAGTGTTTGCGCTGGATTCCCGCTTGCGCGGGAATGAGCGGAAGCTTGATCAACCGTTTTAGGGCTTCTGAAACTTCAGCACGAAATTGTCGACCGGCATGTCGCGCCTGAAGCTCGGGAAGTCATGCGAGTCGGTGGCATTGCGCCAGAAATCGCCGGTGGCGATCAGCTTGAAGCCCGCGGCTTCGACTTCCTGGCGCAGCGTTGCTTCCTCGATGCAATGCAGGGTCTTGCCGACTGAGATGCCTTGGCCGGGCAGCGCCGAATGATCGGCGATGACGAGAATGCCGCCGGGCTTGAGCGCGGCGAACATTTTGCGATTCATCTGCGCGCGGTCGACCGCCATGTAAGTCGTGTCGTGGTAGTAGAACAGGAAGGTGATCAGGTCGAAGTCGGATACGCCCGCCGGAACCGGATCGTCGAACGGCGCGGTAGCGGCGATGGCATTCTTCATCGCCGGCGTTGCCAGCCGCGCCTGAAACGCGGCCTTGGCGCGTTCGCCCAGATCGGCCGGATTTTGCGCAAACACCATGCCGTTCGGCGCCACCGCCCGCGCCATCAGTTCGCTCGAGTAACCGGCGCCCGCCCCCATATCGAGCACCTTCATACCCGGACGCGGCGCGGCAAAAGCGAGGAACGGCGCCGGATCGCGGCGCTTGTCGGCGTCGCGGTCGGCATCGCTGCGGTCGGATGCCGCAAGCAGGCTCGCGTAATCCGGTGCGGTCTGTGCGCCGGCGCCGCCGGACGCGAAGGCGGCGACACAGGTGGCCACGGCAATCGTCACGGCGATCAGAAAGTGGGCGCGCGTGCGTGGTGCAATCGTCGCAAGTATCGTCGTAAGTCCGGTCATTCCGTGGCTCCGGTCGTCTTTTCCATGGTGTGGAAATATAGCGGCGCTAGCTGTGGAAATGTGACAAACAAAGCGTGGATCGCGCGGTGAATATTTTTGGCACGGGAATAAAGCGTACGCCGCCGCCCCTTGTGAATTCAGTGGAGAGCTTTAGAAAACGATTGATGCCGCAATGAATTACCAAGCGCTTTCGCACGCAGCAGATACCACGATCGCGACGCTGACAGCCGAGGAACAATCGGCGCGGCGGCTCGCCGATCGCTTTGCCGAGGCGTTCTTTGCCGACGAAGCTGCGGTCAGCCTTGTGGATGCCGGCCAAGGCCGATGGTGCGTTACGTGCTACTTCCGCGCCAATGTCAATGAGGCCGCGGTGCGCGCTTTGGCGATATCGGCGGCCGGCGCCGCCGCGGGCAAGGCGCTGCGCTTTGAGCGCATTGCCGCCAAGGATTGGGTCGCCGAAAGTCTCCTCGGCTTAAAACCGATCGCGGCGGGACGCTTTGTCGTCCACGGCGCGCATGACCGCGGCCGCGCACCGCCGAACCGGATCGGCATCGAGATCGAGGCGGCGCTGGCCTTCGGTACCGGTCATCACGGCTCGACGCGCGGCTGCCTGCTGGCGCTGGATCAGCTGGGCAAGGTCGCAAAAGCGCGACGCCTTCTCGACCTCGGCAGCGGCAGCGGCGTGTTGGCGATCGCCGCCGCCCGCGCCTTTCGCCGCCGCGTGCTGGCGAGCGACATCGATGCGCATGCGGTGCGGGTCGCGCGCGACAATGCAAGGCTTAACGGCAGCGCCGCATTGGTGCACGTCTGCCGCGCCGATGGCCTCGCAGCGGCGGATATTCGTGCCGGCGCGCCGTTCGACCTGGTCTTCGCCAATATTCTGCTGGCGCCGCTGCAAAAGCTCGCCGCGCCGCTGACCAGGATTGTCGCTCCGCGTGGCCGCGTCATCCTCTCCGGCCTGTTGAACGCCCAAGCTAATGCCGCACGCGCCGCTTATCCGAACTTTAAGCTGGAGCGGCGCATCATGCTCGAAGGCTGGACTACCCTAGTTCTCAAGCATCGTTCCGCCCTCCCCGTCCAGCAGACGGAAAGGTAGATTGCCTAAGATGTTCGAAGCGCGATTCCAATCGTTCGAAGACCACAGCGAGTGCGCCGCCAGCACGCCGCGGCTCGCCGCGCTGCGCGCCGAATTAAAACGCCGCGGGCTCGACGGCTTCATCGTGCCACGCGCCGACCGTTATCAGAACGAGTACGTGCCGCCCTACGCCGAACGCCTCGCCTGGCTGACCGGCTTTACCGGCTCGGCCGGAGCGGCGATCGTGCTCGCCGACCGCGCGGCGATTTTCGTCGACGGCCGCTACCTGGTGCAGGTGCGTGAGGAGGTCGATAGCGCGGCATTCGCGGTCGAGCATTTGGTCGAGCATCCGCCCACCGCTTGGATTGAGGAGAATCTGCCGTCGGGTGCCAAGCTCGGCTATTCGCCGTGGCTGCATACGGTCGAGGGCGCCGAGCGCCTCGCTAAAGCCGCCGATGCCGCCGGCGGCAGCCTCGTTGCGGTCGCCGACAATCCGATCGATGTGCTTTGGCAGAAGCGGCCGCAGCCGCCGCTCGGCGCCGTGGCGTTGCACGATCTGCGCTATGCCGGCGAGGCCGCTGCCGCCAAGCTCGCGCGCGTGAATGAGACGCTGGGCAAGCGCGCCGATGTGCTGATCGTCTCCGACCCGCAGGCGGTATCGTGGCTGTTCAACATTCGCGGCAGCGACGTGTCGCATGTACCGGTGGTGCTCGCTTTCGCCACCGTGCAACGTTCCGGCCGGCCGGCGATCTATGTCGAGCCCCGGAAGCTTACCGGCGCAGCGCGCACGCAGCTCGAAACCCTGGCTGTTTTCCGCACGCCGGCGGATTTTGAAAAAGATCTTGCGGCGCTGGGCAAAGCTGGACGCGCAGTGATGCTCGATCCGGCCTTGTGCCCCGACGCCATCGCCCGGGCCGTGACCGAGAGCGGCGGCAAAATCGTGCGCGCAGCCGATCCGATTGCGCCGATGAAGGCGGTGAAGAATGCCGCC
This sequence comes from Pseudomonadota bacterium, assembly GCA_046730495.1. GTDB lineage: Bacteria > Pseudomonadota > Alphaproteobacteria > Rhizobiales > Xanthobacteraceae > BOG-931. The sequence continues at coordinate 12,641 of JBKPIZ010000027.1, read as the reverse complement.
GAAATCGCCGGCGCCCGCGCGGCGCAACTGCGTGACGGCGCGGCGGTCACAAGTTTTCTCGCTTGGTTCGATCGCGAAGCCGCGCGCGGGGCGCTGACCGAAATCGATGCGGTCGAGGCCTTGGAGAGCTTCCGCCGCGACACCGGGCTGTTAAAGGACATTTCATTTCCCACCATCGCCGGCGCCGGACCGGACGGCGCCATCGTGCATTACCGCGTCACCCGGCGAACCAACCGGCGCATTACACCCGGCGAGTTGTTCCTGATCGATTCCGGCGGCCAATACGAGGACGGCACCACCGACATTACCCGCACTGTCGCGATCGGTACGCCGGCTGCCGACATGCGCAGGAACTTCACGCTTGTGCTCAAGGGTCATATCGCGATCGCGCGGGCGGTGTTTCCCGACGGCGTCACTGGCGCGCAGCTCGATCCGCTGGCGCGGCAATTTCTGTGGCGCGATGGACTGGATTTCGATCATGGCACCGGCCATGGCGTCGGCAGTTATTTGTCGGTCCACGAAGGGCCGGCGCGGATTTCAAAGCTAGGCACCGCGCCACTCAAACGCGGCATGATCTTGTCGAATGAGCCCGGCTATTACCGGGCCGGCGCTTACGGCATTCGTATCGAAAATCTTGTGCTTGTCGTCGAAGTGCCGGCCGCAGCGGCGGAGGCGGAAAAGCCGCTGAACGCTTTCGAGACGCTGACGCTGGCGCCGATCGACCGGCGTTTGGTCGAGCCGTCTTTGATGACGCCAGAAGAAATCGCCTGGCTCGATTCCTATCACACGCGCGTGCGCGATTTGCTCGCGCCGCTCGTGGATGAGCCGACGCGCGTGTGGCTCGCCGGCGCCTGCGCGCCGTTAACAACAAATTGAGGCCGCCGCCGAGCGTTTTGTGCGCCGGCTTTCCGAGCGGAACTTTTGCGCCGAGTGAACGTTTGTTTGCTGCGCCTTTCCACATGGAAAAACGCGAGGCAACGCGATGTTATCGACCATTCTGATTATCGTTCTGATCCTGTTGTTGCTCGGTGCCCTGCCGACGTGGCCATACAGCGCCGAATGGGGCTATTACCCGGGCGGCGGTATCGGGCTCATACTGGTGATCGTACTTATTCTGGCGTTGATGGGACGAATCTGAGCCGCCGCTGTCCCCGTGAATCCAGGGCGGCTTAGCGGATGAGCCTCATCCACTCATCTTCCGTCAGCACTTTGACGCCGAGCTTTTTGGCGTCGGCGAGTTTTGAGCCGGCGCCAGGGCCGGCGACGACGTAGTCGGTCTTCTTCGATACCGAGCCGGACACTTTGGCGCCGAGCCGTTCCGCCGAGGCCTTGGCCTCATCCCGCGTCATTCTTTCCAGCGTTCCGGTAAACACCACGGTCTTGCCAGCAACCGCGGAATCACTGCGCGGCTTTTCCGCCTCGCGAATGTTCACTTCCTTGGCAAGCCGTTCGACGCGACGGCAATTATGCGCTTCGGCGAAATAATCGCGCAGGCTGTCGATCACCGTGTCGCCGATCTGATCGAGTGCGTCCATGTCCGCCCTGATGTCTTCGTCGCCTTGAGCAAGCTTGAGGCAGGCGTCGTGAAAGCCCTGCCAGGTGCCGTAGCCGCGCGCCAAGGCCACGGCCGTGGTCTCGCCGACATGACGAATGCCGAGCGCGTAGATGAAGCGCTCCAGCGCGATCCGGCGCCGGGCCGAAATTGCCGCAAACAGGTTGCGCACGGAGGTTTCGCCGAAACCTTCGACCTCTTGGAGGTGGATTTTACCGTTGCGTTCCTCGAGCGTGAAAATCTCGGCCGGCTCCTTGACCCATCCGCGCTCGTAGAACAGTTCGATCTGCTTGTCGCCAAGCCCGTCGATGTCGAAGGCGCGGCGAGAGACGAAATGCTTGAGATGCTCGACCGCCTGATAGGGGCAGGCGAATTCGCCGGTGCAGCGGGCGATCGCGCCCTCTTCGCCGGTTGCAGTCTGGTCGCGGACCACTTCGGTGTGCAGCGGACAGGGGCAACGCTTCGGAAATTCGTAACCTTTGGCGCCGCGCGGACGTTTCTCCAGGATGACGCTGAGTACTTGCGGAATGACATCGCCGGCGCGCTGGATTTGCACGGTATCGCCGATGCGCACGTCGAGCCGCGCGATTTCGTCGGCGTTGTGCAGTGTCGCGTTCTGTACCACGACGCCGCCGACCGTCACCGGTTCGAGCTTGGCGACCGGGGTGAGCGCGCCAGTACGGCCGACCTGGATCTCGATGTCCTTGAGCAGCGTGATGGCGCGCTCGGCCGGAAATTTGTGCGCAATCGCCCAGCGCGGCGAGCGCGACACAAAGCCAAGGCGCTCCTGCCAATCGAGCCGGTCGACTTTATAGACGACGCCGTCGATGTCGTAGTCCAGCGTTCCGCGTTGCGCCTCGATCTCGCGGTGAAATTTCAGCAAGGCATCGAGCCCGCGGCACAATCTGGTCAGGGGATTGGTCTTAAAGCCGCAAGCTTCGAACCATTTGATCATGCCGGACTGCGTATCCGCCGGCATTTCGCTCATCTCGCCCCAGGCATAGGCGAAAAAGCCGAGCGGGCGCGACGCGGTGATCGCGGGGTCTTTCTGGCGCAGCGAGCCGGCCGCGGAATTACGCGGATTGGCGAAAATCTGGCCACCGGTTTCGGCCTGACGCTTGTTCAACGCCAGAAAGGCGTGCTTGGTCATGTAGACTTCGCCGCGCACCTCGCAAATCGCGGGAATGCCGCTACCTTTGAGCCGCTGCGGAACGTCGGCGAGCGTTCTGATATTGGCGGTGACGTCTTCGCCTTCATTGCCGTCGCCGCGCGTCGCGCCGGTGACTAGCGTGCCGCGCTCATAGCGCAATGACATCGATAGGCCGTCGATCTTCGGCTCGGCGGAAAATGCGATGTCCTCGTCGTCGGACAGCCGCAAAAACCGCCGGATCCGGCCGCCAAAATCGCGCACGTCGTCTTCGGCGAAAGCATTGTCGAGGGAGAGCATCGGCAGCGCATGGCGCACCTTGGCAAACCGCGCCGACGGCGCAGCGCCGACGCGCTGCGTCATGCTCGTCGCGCTGCGCAATTGCGGAAAACGGGCTTCGATGGCGTTGTAGCGCTGCCGCAGCCGGTCATATTCGGCGTCGCTGACGCTCGGCGCGTCGTCCTGGTAATAGCGCCGATCATGCGCGGCGATTTCGGCCTCGAGCCGCGCGTGCTCGGTCTTGGCCTGTGCAGCGGTGAGCTCATCCACCGCAATTCTGGCAGCGTCCTTGGGTGCCATCCTGGCGATAATCCGTCGTTCCGGCTCCGGCCGCGCCGGCAGCCCGGAATTGATAACCACGCTTACCGGTATTGTGTACTACCCCGCGGCGCGGATCAGGCGTTCGGCAGCGGCGCGGGCCTCGGCGGTGATTTCCGCGCCGGCGAGCATGCGCGCGATCTCCTCGCGACGGCGTTCGCCTTCGAGTTCGGCGATCCGGGTGGCAACCCGCTTGCCGCGGGCGAAAGCATCCTTGGTGATGAGGTAATGACGCTCGGCCCGCGCCGCTACCTGCGGCGCATGCGTCACCGCTATCACCTGAACGCCGGCGGCGAGACGAGCGAGCCGCACGCCGATCGAATCGGCCACCGCGCCGCCCACGCCGGTATCGATCTCGTCGAATACCAAGGTCGGCGCCGAACCGCGGTCGGCCAGCACCACTTTGAGCGCCAGCAAAAAGCGGGCGAGTTCGCCGCCAGAGGCGACCTTCATCAGCGGACCGGGCCGCGTGCCAGGATTGGTGCGGACCCAGAATTCAACGCGATCGATGCCGTTGGGGCCCTCGCTTTCGCTGTTGATCTCCGTCGAAGACTCCGCCCGTTCCAGCTTCAGCGGCTTGAGCTCGGCATTCACCGCCTTGTCGAGCGCCTGCGCCGCGCGGCGGCGCGCGGCCGAGAGTTTTTCGGCAGCCGCTCGATATTGCGCCGAGGCCTCGCGCGCCTCGCGCTCCAGAGCGGCGAGCCGTTCGGCCCCGGCGTCGATCAATCCCAGATCGCTTTCGTAGCGGCGGGCGAGGCCGGCGAGTTCGTCGACCGGAGCATTGTATTTCCGGCCGGCCGCGCGCAAGGCAAACAGGCGCTCCTCGATGTTCTCCAGTTCCTGCGGGTCGTAGTCTGCGAGTTGCAAGGCGTGTTCGAGCTGCAAGCGTGCCTCGTCCAATGCGGTGAGCGCCGCATCGATGGCTTTGGTTACCGGCTCGACCAGGGTCGGCGCCTGTGCAGCCCGCCGCTCGAGACGCCGCACCGCGCCCGCAAGCGGCGACACCGGCGAATTCGGGCCGGCGAGGCTGTCGTAGGTCGAGCGCAGATCGTCGGCGACCTTCTCCGCCTGCATCATCGCGGCGCGGCGCTCCGCGAGCGCGGATTCCTCGCCCGGTTGCGGCGCCAGCCGACCGAGCTCTCCAACGGCGTGGCGCAGCCACTCGGCCTCGCGGCCGGCGCGCTCAACATCGGCGCGATGGCTTTGCACCGCCGCTTCGCGGTCCCGCCATTGCGCCCACAGCGCGGCGACCGCGGCGGCCTCCCCTTCGATGCCGCCATAGGCATCGAGCAGACCGCGATGCGTAGCCGCTTCGACGAAGGCACGCTCATCGTGCTGACCGTGGATTTCGACGAGCGCCGCGCCAAGCGCGCGCAAGACCTGCACGCTGACCGGCTGATCGTTGACAAAGGCGCGGGTGCGGCCGTCGGCAAATTGCACCCGGCGCAGAATGAGTTCGTCCTCACCGGTCAGGCCGTTGTCGGCAAGGAGCATGCGCGCCGGATGGTCCTGGCCGATTTCAAAAGCGGCAATCACCTGACCTTGCTCGGCGCCGTCGCGCACCAAGGCGACGTCGCCGCGCGCGCCAAGCGCGAGAGCAAAAGCGTCGAGCAGTATGGATTTGCCGGCGCCAGTTTCGCCGGTCAGCACGGCAAGACCGGAGCCGAAATCGATGTCCAGCCGATCGATAAGGACGATGTCGCGGATGGAGAGCCGGGCGAGCATTCGGAGGTCAGATGTCGGAGGTCAGATATCGGAGCTGAGATGATATTAGCGATTCTCTTTCCTGTCCTCTGATCTCCGACCTCCGGACGTCATCCGTTTTGCGATGTCGTCAGCCCCATTTTCTGGAAAGCGCGGCTGATCCATGAGCCCTTGTTCTCGGTGGTGGGTTCGCCACCCGCGGTCTTCACCAGCCGATAAGCATCCTTATACCAAGCGCTATCCGGGAAATTATGCCCGAGCACTGCGGCAGCGGTCTGCGCCTCGTCGATGATGCCGAGCGCGACATAGCACTCGCTTAAACGCATCAACGCCTCTTCGACATGCCGCGTGGTCTGATACTGCGTCACCACCACCTTGAAGCGGTTGATGGCGCCGATGAAGTCACGCTTGTTGAGATAAAAGCGTCCGACATCCATCTCTTTGCCGGCCATCTGATCGCGCGCCATGCCGATTTTCTTCTGCGCGCTGACCGCATATTCGCTGCTCGGATATTTGCGCACGACCTGTTGCAACGCGTCGATGGCCTTCTCGGCGCGCGCTTGATCGCGCGATACATCGAGGATCTGATCGTAATACGAGGAGCCGATCAGATACTGCGCGTAAGCGGCGTCGGGACTGCCGGGATGCAGCGCCACGTAGCGTTTGGCCGAGTTGACGCAGTCATCGTACATTTCCGCCTGGTAATAGGCATAAGCCGACATCAACAGCGACTTGCGCGCCCATTCCGAGTATGGATTTTCCCGATCCACCTCGTCGAATTTCTTGGCCGCCGCTTTGTAATCTTGCTTGGTGTTCAGGAGAAAAAGGCCCTGATTGTAGAGCGAGTCGGCGGGGCTTTCGGGAACGTAGTCGTCGTCTTTGTTGAACAGGCTGCTGCAACCGATGAGCGGTAAAGCCAGCGGAACGCAAATCAACGCCGCCGCGAGCCAAGAGGTCCGCGTGCGCATTCCGTTCCCGGATCTCGCCGATCCTCGTGACCGCGCCGTCATCAGCCTGATTTGAGCCCCGTCTAACAGCCGCGCCCCGCCCGATCGGCGCCGCAGCCCTCTGAGAATACAGCGATTATGGCCGACAATCGGCCCGGATTAAGGCGCGAAATTTAAGCCTTTCAGGAGACGTCCGGCCCGTAAGCGGGTAGCGCGAAACCAATGCCAAGCTCGGCATTGCCGCGCGGACGCCGCATCTCCGGCATTTCCACATAGGTCCAGGCACTGCGATCGGCCATCAAAGCGGTCAGCACCGCATGATTGAGCTTGTGGCCGCCGCGGACGCTACGATAAGCGCCGATCAGTGGCGCCCCTGACAGGGCCAAATCGCCAATCGCGTCGACGACCTTGTGGCGGACGAATTCGTCGGCGTAGCGCACGCCTTCGGGGTTAAGGACCCGATCCTCAGCGACAACCACGGTGTTCTCGAACGAGGCGCCGAGCGCATACCCGGCACCCCACAGCTTGGCGACATCGCGCATGAAGCCGAAGGTGCGCGCCCGCGCCAAGTCACGGCGGAATAAATTCGGCTCTATGTCGACGGCAAAGCTCTGACGGCCGATCAGCGGATGGTCAAACTCGATTTCCGTTTCGACTCGCAGCCCGCGCAAATAGGGCCGCAATTCGCCGTAGCTGTCGCCTTTGGCCACGCGCACCGGCTTGAGCACCTGAATGTAGCGCCGCGGGGGCACAAGCGCGGCAATGCCGGCCTGATCGATTGCGGCGACGAATGGCGCGGCGCTGCCGTCCATGATCGGAATTTCCGGACCATCGACCTCGATCACCGCATTGTCGACGCCGAGAGCATGCAAAGCCGCCAAGACGTGTTCGGTGGTCGATATGGCGGGTCCGGTTTTGTCGCCGAGGACAGTTGCGAATTCGGTCGCGGTGACGGAGCGGAAATGCGCCCGCAATTCACGATCGGGCTGGCCGTCGGTCCCACAGCGGGTGAATATGATGCCGGTGTCGGCCTCGGCCGGATGCAGCGTGATAGTGGCCGGTAAACCGGAATGGACCCCGACGCCGGCGACGGTCACATGATCCCTTAGCGTCGTTTGCCTGCCGGCCGGCACGCCCCAAGGCACGCCCCACGTCATGCTTTTGCCCCACACCTCACGGCCTCTCCGCGAGCCAAGACACATCGCGAACAGGCACCCCAACAGCAGGGGAACGCTTTCAGACTTCGAATTTGGAGAGGGCCGCGACGGCCCGACCGACTCGAATCCCCCGAAACATCCCCGATGCGCAAACCCTAATGCTGCATCGCCACGAGGCCAACTCACGCTTTCTTACCGACTGTTACCTTTTTCCGGCCGCACTGCGGTCCGGAGCTTGCCCAAAATGGGTCTGGCTAAAGCTGCGGTAATCCTCGGAATGTGAGCCGGCGCCGCCAGCCGGATGCGGTGACGGCGCCGCTTTCAAGGGAAAGCATGGAAAAACAAGGAGTTAGATCAAGACTCTGGTCGGCGGGCACGGCGGCCCCACGCTCATTGCCAGCGTGGGGCTGCTATATCGTCAGTTCGCTTGCCGGCGGAGGAAAGCTGGAATGTCGAGCTGATCCGCTTCCGGCGAGTTATGCACAGCGCTGGTCCGACCGTGGTGGTCTAGCCCCTGCGGCATGGCCCGCTTTGCATATTCGGAAACCGGCTCGGGACGAGGCTCACTCGGGCGCGGCATCGGCCGGCCTGGCAAGCGGTCAGCCCCTGGCATCGGAGCCACGGCGGCCGCGCGCGGCACCGGCGGCGGCGATTTTGCCCCTTCCTCGCGGCGGCCCAGGCCCACTGAAGCCAGGCGCTGTAGCAGGGACCGATGCCTTTTTTCGGGATGATGATCGTCGGCAAGCTCGCCGCGCCTGGCGCGAATCTCATTCTGAGCCGGCAGCGGCAGTTCATCGATTCGCGGCATCCGTGGCGCGCGCATCGGCATGCGCTCGGGCTGCGGTGGAATGAACGCGGTCTCCTCCTCCACTTCGGGCTCGTTCGCCGCCGGATCGATAAACAGCGACGGTTTGGGCGCGAGCGGGCGGATCGTGACATCCTCGACGGCCGCCGCGATCGCCGCCTTGGCCGCGGATTCGATCGACGCGTTGATGCCGCCGGTCATGGCATTGGCCGGACTGAACGCCGATGCCGATGCCGCCGGAGCAGACCTCGCCGGCTCGAAGCGCTCGGTATCCCTTTGCTTTTCCGCGCGTAGCCGTGGTCCGATATCTGCGAGCCGGGACTCGCTGAGGCCGGACAGACCCGGACGTTGCGTCAAGACCTGGTCAATGCCCGTTGCCACGACCGACACACGGATCATGCCATCGAGGCTCTCGTCGAAAGTGGCGCCGACAATGATGTTGGCGTCTTGATCCACCTCTTCGCGAATCCTGGTGGCGGCTTCGTCGACTTCATAGAGCGTCAGATCGCGGCCGCCGGTGATGGAAATCAGAAGCCCTCTGGCGCCTTTCATGGACGCATCGTCGATCAGCGGATTCGAGATCGCCGCTTCGGCCGCGGTCAGAGCGCGTTTGTCGCCCTCGGCCTCGCCGGTTCCCATCATCGCTTTGCCCATCTCGCGCATGACGGCGCGAACGTCGGCAAAGTCGAGATTGATGAGGCCTTCCTTGACCATCAGATCGGTGATGCAGGCCACGCCGGAATAAAGGACCGGATCAGCGAGCGCGAAAGCGTCGGCGAAAGTCGTTTTCTCATTGGCGACGCGGAACAGATTCTGATTAGGAATGATCAGCAGCGTGTCGACGCATTTTTGCAGTTCGGTGATGCCGCCGTCCGCGGTTCGCATCCGCCGCTGGCCTTCGAAGTGGAACGGCTTCGTCACGACGCCGACGGTGAGGATGCCAAGCTCGCGCGCGGTTTTGGCAATGACCGGAGCGGCGCCGGTGCCGGTGCCGCCGCCCATTCCCGCGGTGACGAACACCATATGCGCTCCGGACAGGTGATCGCGGATCTCGTCGATGACCTCTTCGGCCGCGGCGCGCCCGACGTCGGGCTGCGAGCCGGCGCCCAGCCCTTCGGTCACTTGCACGCCCATCTGGACGATCCGTTCGGCCTTCGACATCGTGAGCGCCTGCGCGTCGGTATTGGCGACGACAAAATCGACGCCCTGCAGGCCAGCGGTGATCATGTTGTTCACCGCGTTGCCGCCCGCGCCGCCCACGCCGAATACGGTGATGCGGGGTTTGAGCTCACGGATATCCGGGATGTTCAGATTGATGGTCATGATTGCCTCTTTTTCCTCGCGCGGGCGTGGTCCACGCCCGGGCCCGTCCGGTCCGCCACCGGTCGCTGAGATTTTCGAGCTTCGCTTCTGAGGGCCATCAGAAACTCTCGCGAAGCCATCGTCCGACGCGGGCGAAATACCCGCCCGTGCCGGTTATGAGTTGCCGCTTACGCCGCGCTTCGAAATGTTCGAGATGCGCCGCTTGCGGGTAGACGAGTAGACCCGCCGCAACCGCAAAGGCTGGTCCCTTAGCCGCATCCGGCGCGCCGGCAATGCCGAGCGGCCGTCCGAGCCGCACCGGGCGCCCGATCAGCCGGGCCGCCAATTCCGGCAGCCCGTTGAGCTGGCTGGCGCCGCCGGTCAGGACCACATGCCCCCGCCGATCGCTTGCGATCGGACACGTGGCCAAGCGGTCGCGCACCATTTCGAGGATTTCCTCGACCCGTGGCTTGATGATGCTCACCAGCGTTGCGCGCGATACCAATTGCGCCTGTTCGCGCTCATGCTCTTCCGGCGGCGGGACCGTGATCATGTCACGTTCGTCCGATCCTCCGCTAAGCACAGTGCCATAAAGCGTCTTGATTCGCTCGGCGTCGGTAATCCCCGCGTTCAGTCCGCGCGCCAGGTCCATGGTGACGTGATGGCCGCCGAGCGCGAAACCGTCGACGTAAACGAGCCCCCCGGCCTGGAATGCGGCAATCGTGGTGGTGCCGGCGCCCATATCGACCACGATCGCGCCCAAATCAGCTTCGTCATCGGCGAGAACCGCGAGCCCTGCAACATAGGGCGAAGCGGCCATGGCCTCGACGTCGAGATGACAACGCTCGACGGCAAGCATCAAATTGCGGGCGGCGGCGACGTCGGTGGTCGCCACATGCATGTCGACCCCAAACCGGCTGCCGAGCATTCCACGCGGATCGCGGACGCTGTTTACGCCATCGATTGAATAGCCGACCGGGAGTGAATGCAGGACCGCACGGCCATCGCGCAGCGAATGCTGGCTTCCGGCTGCCAAGACCCGTGCAATGTCGTTCTCCGATACTGCGGAGCCCAGGATTTCAATCTCCGCCGCGAACAGTTCGCTTGCCAGCCGCCCGGACGACACCGAGAGCACCACTGATTCGATTTCAACCGAAGCCATGCGTTCGGCGGCATCCACGGCGCGCCGGATCGCGTCCTCCGCCTGCACCAAATTGACGACGGTGCCGGCCTTGGTCCCGCGCGCAACGGTGTGGCCGAACCCGATTACTTCAACGGAGTGGCTGCGCCGGGTCAGAACCTGCTGCGGACCATGGGGGCGAAGCCGGCCGATCAGGCAAACGACTTTGCTCGAGCCGACGTCAAGCGTCGCAACCACGACGCTTCGGCGCGCCGGGATCGGCTTCATCTTCGGGGTAACGCCGTGACCGAGCGTGTTCATGCGTCGCCGCCCTTCTTCTTTTTGGCATTGGCTTTGAGCGCATCCTCGCGTGCCTGCAGCGCCGCATCTGACAAGCGCACCGTCACGCGGTCGGGCAGGCGCAGATCGATGCTGGCGATGTCGCGCGACAAGAGCTTTTTGTCACGGTCCAGCTTGACCAGGCGATCGAGCGCGGCTTGCAGATCGCTTTCCGGCAGGCGGACGTCCATGCCGTTCGTCAGTCGCAAGTTCCAGCGCCGCTCCGCCACCAGCACCGAAGCGCTGAGCGCAGAGCGAATTTCCGGAAAGCGATCGAGGAGGCCGATGAAGTCCTTGGCGCGGCGCTCGGCCCCGCCGCCGACCACCAGCGGCAAACCGCGGTAGCGGTCCTCGACAAAAGGCTGGAGCACCGTGCCGTCATCGGCAATGACGTTGACCTTGCCGTTGCGCTGCCACAGCGCGAAAGCCCGGCGTTCGGTAATCGTGATCAGCAGGCGATCCGGATAGAGTTTGAGGACGGCGGCATCGGCGATCCACGGGTTTGCCAAAAGCTGGGTGCGCGCCGTTTCGGCATTAAAGAACAGCAGCGACGATCGGCCGGTCACTCCGGCTAAGGCGAGCGCCTGCTCGCGGCTGACCTGGCTGCCGCCGCTCACCGCAACCGCGGCAATGCGAAAACCAAGTGAATTCGCGGCGTTATCGCGTGCGCCTTTTAGCCAATCGGTGACGGCGGCAACATGTCCGCCGGCGATGGCGCCATAGGACAGCGTTGCGCCGAGCAGGAGCAGCGATGCGGCGACGCCGGCGCCTTGGGGGATTTGGGCCAGCCGGGCGGCCAAGCGCCGGGTACGGCGGCCACTGAAAAGGCTGAACCTGACGTTTGCGGCATCCTGATCGGCTTGCGCGCGCGCGCAATCCGGCCCGTCAGCCGGAGCGCCGAACCATCTTGTCGCTAGTTGCCTCGACCGCTTCAGCGGTTGGTCGAGGCGTCCTCCACCATCCATTGCACCAGCTCATCGAACGTGATGCCCGCATAGGCAGCCAGTTCAGGCACGAGCGAGGTCTCGGTCATGCCGGGTTGGGTATTGACCTCAAGGCAGACCAGCTTTCCCGTCCCCCGATCGTCGTAGCGAAAGTCCGCGCGGCTGACCCCACGGCAGCCGAGCGCGTTATGCGCAGCCAGAGCCAGTCTTCGGACCTCCTGGTAAACATTTGGTAAAATTGGCGCCGGTAAGAGGTGCTTGGACCCGCCGGCGGCATATTTGGCCTCGTAGTCGTAGAAGCGCGTCGTCGGAACGATCTCGATGACGTCAAGCGCCCGATCGCCGAGCACCGCACAGGTCAATTCCTTGCCGGGGATGTAGCGCTCGACCATGACCAGATCGCCGAACGGCCAGTCGTCGCGGTACAGCTCCTGCGGTGGGTGCGGGTGCTGTTCGGTGACGATGAAGACGCCGACACTCGAGCCCTCCGCGATCGGCTTGACCACATAGGGCGGTGGCATGACGTGCGCTTTGGCCGCCTCCAAGCGCGAGCAGACACGGTCCTCGGCAACCGGAACGCCGGCCGCCTTAAACAGCGTTTTGGCGACATTTTTCTGCATGGCTACGGCGGACGCCAACACGCCGGAATGGCTGTAGGGAATGCTAAGAATTTCCAGAAGGCCTTGCAGCGTGCCGTCTTCGCCGGGGCGGCCGTGGAGCACGTTGAGCGCGACGTCGGGCTTGGCCGCGGCCAGCGCGGCGGCGATCTCAGGCGTGACGTCGATGGACGTGACGCGGTAGCCGCGCCGCGCCAGCGCTTCGGCGCAGGCCTTGCCGGAGCGCAGCGATACTTCGCGCTCGGCCGACCATCCCCCCATCAGCACCGCGACGTGCTTGGCCACAGCTCGCCTCGCTGGCTCAGCCCAACCGCTGATTCGCACCGACACCACTAGTGCCGCGAACCCGAAGTTCGCACAAGTTTCCGGGGCGCTAAAAAGCGAGAGAGTTTCGGCGCTGTAGAGTAGTT
>JBKPIZ010000026.1:0-2443 GCA_046730495.1 Pseudomonadota bacterium | reverse complement strand
GGCACACACTTTAAAGAAGAACACCGACGCTTATCCGCCGGTGGGTTCATTGAGTCACGCTGCGAGGCGGAGGAGGATTGGAGCGGAATGTAATGGCGGAAGTCGAGGAGCCTGAACCACGACCGGACCTGATCTGGGACGATCAAGTGCGCGGCCTTTGCGTGCGCGTTTACAGCAATGGCTCGCAATCATACTCTGGTATGGTCGCTTGAGGCAGCCCGAAAAAGGGCGACGAAGCTCCGCGCAGTTGTCGATGAGGGCCACGACCCAGCTCGCGAACTCGATAGGATCGATCCCGTCGAAAATATCATGCGACACATCGCCGAGCATCGGGATGAACGCTGATGCTTTTTTTCTTTTGAAAATCAGCTATGCCGCCCGCCGCTTCCCGCCGCCGTGGTCTGTCGCGATGTTCAATCGGACTGCACAACGCCGCTTGCGGTGGCGACATCAATGAGGCGGTGATCGCGTTGCGGTTGGTATTCCAGTTGGAGCGGGTGCCGTGTTTGCGGCAATGACGCGCGAGGTGGAGGTCGCGACGCATAATTTGTCGGGCTCGTAGCAGAGAACCGAGATTCTTGAACCGCGAACCTCCCTATGCAGCCGTGGTCGCAGCTTCTGCGTTGCGCGTTGCCGGAAGCTTTGGCAAGTGTCCCGACATCGCGTCGATGCAAAGGCTCAGAGCCTCCCTGAGCGACGACACAGAGTAGTCGGCAGCGGCGGTCGTTTGCAGCTGCTCCCGATTTTCGTCGCCCGCGTGACCCCAAAGGCCGGCGACCACCGTTGCGCCGGCAATTTGCCGGCGGAGACGCTTGATCGAATGTTGCAGGTGGGCAGCGCTGCTGCCGAGATCGAGATAGGACAGGCAGACTACCATTACGCCGGCACTATTGAGGCGCAGGATGTTCGAGGCCGACACGGCGGCATTTGTTTCCACGGAGCCCCCCAGTCCATGCTTTTCAAGCAGCTGGATGAGCATCCTCGCCACCGCATCATCGAAGGGTCCTCTTCCGGCGACGCAGAGGACGGGTTGCGCGCCCAATTCCGGCGGCAAATCCCGGAGGACAGGAAGATCCGGAAGCAATGGGGACTCTTCGCGCTCCTCCACAGATGTCGTTGCCTTTTCGGACGGCTGGCGGGGGGTTACATCCTCATAATCAATGGTATCCGCGATCAGCTCATGAACCGCCTCATTGATTTGCTCAACGTGCTTAGGATCGAGTAGTCCTCGGCGAAAATCAATCTGGGCGAGCTTCAGCGCCTCCATTACTACCTTATCGTAAACGTAGGATAGCGACCTTCGCGGAAGAATCCCCACGGCCTGGTCAACGGCTTCGTCGATATTGCCTGCGAGGGCCCGCTGATAGAAGCTCTGGGCCGGACTGAGGGGTGGCTCGTCTCCGATCATCACGTCGAGGAAGCCCAGCCAAGGGATGTGGCGCCCGAGAACGCCAAGGCACACTGTCAGTGGCGTCGAGAGCAAAAGTCCGATCGGGCCCCACAGCCAAGTCCAGAACGTCGCCGCAATGATGACGGCGACGGGCGTCAGCCCAGTGCTGTGGCCGTAAACCAACGGCTCGATCACTTGACCGATCAACGGCTCGACGACGAGGAATAGCGCGGTCGTCATCAGGGCCATGCTCCAGCCGGGATCAACAGCCACGGCGAGTGCAATCGGAAAGATGGCCGCGATGAAGGCGCCGATATAGGGCACGAAGCGCGACACCATGGCCAGAATCCCAAACAGCACGGGGTTCGGTACGCCGATGAAGGTCAGGGCGATACCGACGATAAGACCGAACAGGACATTGAGTGCAGTTTGCGCCAGGAAATAACGACTGAGGCGTTCGGCGCCGTCGTTGATTGCGTCGGTAGTGCGCTGCAAGTCGTGCGATCCGGCGAGCCGGATCAGACGGTCCCTGAGATCTTGGCGCTGCGACAGAAAAAAGATGACGAATATGACGACGAGCCCTGCCGTAGTGAGTGGATCGATTAAGGGCTGCAGCACTCGCTGGGCGACCTGCATCGACGTCGCACCGGGTTGGTGGACCTCTACCGGGATAAGCTTGTTCAGCTCCTCATTGGGCTGCGGAACGGCAGCTTGCGTCGGATTGTCGTTCTTCTTTCCGACCTCTTGGTTGAGGTCCCCCAGGAAGTTTGAGATCCGTTCCAGCATGCCGCCGCCCGCAAACTCACGGGCCGAGCGGATCTTCTGCTCGATGTTGTACTGGTACACTGGCAAATTCGGCGCCAGTTTCGTCACTTGCTGGGCGACCAACGCGCCGATACCCAGTATGACGGTGAACGCAAATGCGACGACCAGGACCACAGCCGGAAGCTTGGGCAATCCCCAGCTCCGCAGCAGTCGCACCGCTGGCGCGAGCAAGAACGTGAGCAGAATCGCAAGGGCCAACGGCAGAAAGACCGCCTTAGCAAAATACAA